>JABDHA010000011.1:61599-61696 GCA_013285705.1 Acidobacteriota bacterium | reverse complement strand
TGCTGGATGCAGCACGCAGGGCAGCAGAGGTAGAAAGCTGGGGTCCGGTGGCATGACAGACCATCGAGACAAGGCGCGTGCAGGCCAGCTGGCAGTC
>JABDHA010000011.1:0-61589 GCA_013285705.1 Acidobacteriota bacterium | reverse complement strand
ACTTCGAGGTGTTATGAATCGTTTTGTTACCCAAGTCTCGGCTGTTTGTTTGTGCCTCGCGATGGTGCCTGCGGCCAACGCAATCGGGAAGAAGAAGAAAAAGAAGCAGACAGACCTGAGTGCCAACCCGCTGGGCAATGTGAACTCACGCCAGCCGGATAAAGAGTTGTTCGACAAGGCCATGGTCGCGATGAAAAAGGGTAAGTTTGACGTGGCCCGTCTCGACCTGCAGACGTTGCTGAACACCTACCCTGACACCGAGTACGCGATGCGCGCGAAGCTGGCCGTAGGCGACACCTGGTACAAAGAGGGCGGCTCGGCAGCGCTGACCCAGGCAGAACAGGAATACAAGGACTTCATCACCTTCTTCCCCAACACGCCGGAAGCAGCAGAGGCGCAGATGAAGGTGGGCGACATCTACTTCCAGCAGATGGCAAAGCCCGACCGCGACCCGCAGAACGTAATGCATGCGGAATCCGAATATCGCCAGATGATCCAGCAGTTCCCGGATTCGCCGCTCATTCCGCGCGCGAAGCAACGCCTGCGCGATGTGCAGGAGGTGCTGGCCTCACGCGAGTTTGAGATAGGCCAGTTCTATGCCTCGCACGAAAACTGGCAGGCGACCATCGCCCGCCTGCAAACGGTCGCGGACAGCTATCCGATCTTTAGCCAGAGTGACCAGACGCTGATCACACTGGGTGATGCGTATGTGACACAGGCGCAGTTGGCCGACAAATTGAATCTTCCACCGAAGGCCAAGGCTGAGCTGGTGAAGGCCTACAATGATCGCGCCGCAGACGCCTATAGCCGTGTAGTCACGCGGTATGCGATGGCTCCGCACGTGGAAGACGCGAAGGACCGCCTGATTGCCATGGGCCGCCCCGTGCCTGAGCCGACGCAAGCTCAGTTGGCCGAAAGCGAAGCAGAAGAAGGCAGCCGCACCACGGTCAAGCTGAAGGACCGGGCCATGCTCTTGATAAAGCAAGGGCCAACAACGGTGCACGCCGCACGCGTGGGTGAGCCAACCCTGACGGATCCACAGCAGACGACAGCTCCCCAGGTGCGGGACAAGACAGTTGCGATGTTCAATGCAGCGCTCAAGGGCGAGCCGGTTCCAGCGGGTCCAGGCTACGGCGGAGGAACGACTACGGCTTCAGCGGCTGCGGCAGCATCCTCGTCTGGCGAGGCAGCAGCAGGGGGTACGAATAGCGGCGCCGCAGTAGAGATGGAAGCCGTTCCGACAGGGACCAGCGGCGGTAACTCAACGAGCGTCGAGATCGTGAATCCCAGCGGTAACAGCAGCGCGGGCTCCAGTAATGGAGAAGCCCCGGCCGCTGGTGGCGGCAACGAGGCAGCTCCCGGAAACGGTGGCGCTGCTGGAAGTGGCGCTGCACCTGAAGGCGCAGGAAGCCCTGCTCCAGCCCCGGCGAACCCCGGTGCAGAGTATGGGTTGAAACCAGTTGGCCCGACGAACACCAACGCGGCTCTGCCAGCGGTTGATAAACCGGCGGCCGCTCCGGATCAGGTTAACGACGTTAAGGCCGGAAGCCAGCCCGCGCAGGTGCAGACCGGCACAACCAAGGGAAAGAAGAATCCGAACGTCCCGGTCGACAAGAGCAAGGAATCTTCTACGAAGAAAAAGAAGAAGGGTCTGGACAAGCTGAATCCGTTCTAAGACGGGAACAACCTCAGCCAGCGAAGGCCGCCTCTTCAGGCGGCCTTTCTGCTGTCCGGCGCATGCACCTATGGACGAAATGCTTTATCGTGAAAGGTTAGGTTCACATTCATAATGTCGCACGATCTGCCCAAAGCTTATGATCCGACAGCGATTGAAGATCGCTGGGCGGAATACTGGGTGCGCGAACGTCTCTTCGACGCGCCCACACCCGACGGCGCTCCCGCTGCGCCTCCTTTCACGATTCTGCTGCCTCCTCCGAACGTTACCGGCCGTCTACACATGGGGCACATGCTCAACCAGACGGAGATGGATATTCTGACGCGCTGGCGTCGTATGCTGGGCGACCTGGCGCTATGGCTGCCGGGAACGGACCATGCCGGCATTGCCACGCAGATGATGGTGGAGCGCCAGCTGGCTTCTGAAAATAAATCTCGGCAGGAACTGGGACGCGAGGCTTTCGTCGAACGCGTATGGCAGTGGAAGCAGCACTACGGCGGCGCGATTCTCGACCAGATGAAACGGTTGGGCGCGAGCGTGGACTGGACGCGCGAGTACTTCACGATGGACGATAACCTGTCCATTGCTGTGAAGGACGCCTTTGTGCGGCTGCACGAGCAGGGGCTGATCTATCGCGGCGCCTATATCGTGAACTGGGATCCGGTGCAGCAAACTGCCGTTTCAGATCTCGAAGTGGAGCACGCAGAGCGCTCTGGAAAGCTCTATCATCTTCGCTATCCTCTCGCTGACGGCTCCGGCTCGGTGGTAATCGCAACCACCCGACCTGAAACGATGCTGGGCGACGTAGCGGTAGCGGTAAACCCGCGCGATGAGCGCTATCTGACACTGCATGGCAAGCTGCTGCGTCTGCCCTTGAGCGGAGTGGATAGTGCCCCCGAGCGGGAGATTCCGGTCATCACCGACGAGTGGGCAAATCCGGAATTCGGCACCGGCGCAGTGAAGGTGACACCCGCACACGATCCCAATGACTTTGCGATCGGCGAACGTCATGCCCTGCCCAAACCGATCATTATGGACGAGCGGGCGCGCATTGATCTGCCTGGATCACCCTATCATGGACTGGACCGCTACGAAGCTCGCGAGCGTATTGTGGCTGACCTGCGCGAGCGCGATCTGCTCGTCGATGTGAAGGAGCATGCGCTTGCCATAGCAATCAGCCAGCGCTCGGGAGCAGTGATCGAGCCACGGCTTTCTACACAGTGGTTCGTCAAAATTCAGCCGCTCGCCGACAAAGCCATCGCAGCCGTCGAGCAGGGTCACATCAAGTTCACGCCTGAACAGTATGCGAAGACGTATTTCGAGTGGATGCGCAACATCCATGACTGGTGCATCTCGCGGCAGCTTTGGTGGGGGCATCGCATTCCCGCATGGCATTGCCGGAATTGCAAGCAGATCACTGTCGCTCGGGAGACTCCGGCAAAATGCTCGTATTGTGGCAGTGCGGAATTGGACCAGGAAACGGATGTGCTCGACACGTGGTTCTCGTCCGGGCTGCTTCCCTGCTCCGTCTTTGGATGGCCGCGCCACACGCACGACCTTGATGTCTTTTATCCGACGCAGCTGCTCGTTACGGGCTTCGACATCCTCTTTTTCTGGGTGGCACGCATGATCATGCTCGGCTGCCACTTCATGCTGGACGTGCCCATGGCCGACGGCTCGAAACGCACCCTGAAAGATGCTGTACCCTTCCGTGAAGTCTATATTCACGCGCTGGTGCGCGATGCCGACCGTCAGAAAATGTCGAAAACCAAGGGCAATGTGATCGACCCAATCGAGATTGTGGAACGCTACGGGACGGATGCAGTGCGCTTCACGCTGGCGGCAATGGCTTCTCCCGGAACCGACATTGCCTTCAGCGAAGCGCGCACAGAAGGTTATCGCGCCTTTGCGAACAAGATATGGAATGCTGCACGGTTCATCTTTATGAATGTGGATCGCGCGGCAGAGGCTGGCATCGTTGTTCATCCTAAGACGCTGGTGAATTCGTTTGGACCGGATGAGAATGCTCCGATTGAAGCCCACTGGATTGTTTCGCGACTGAATAGCACGGCAGCCGAAGTGAACAAGGCATTAGGTGAATATCGCTTTCATGAAGCAGCGAGCCTTGTCTATCAGTTCTTCTGGGGTGATTTTTGCGACTGGTACCTGGAGATCGTCAAGCTGCGGCTCGACTTCAGCCACTCGGCAAATCAGCAAGCCAGCAAGTCGGCTTTGACGACACTTTTGAGTACGTTTGAAGCGGCGCTGCGGCTGCTTTCGCCATTTATGCCATTCCTTACGGAAGAGCTGTGGCATGCGGTGTATGACGGCAGGACGCCGGCGAAGTCGATTGCGCTGACTCGGTATCCGCAGCCGATGGAGGAAGCGCTCAGCGTAACGGTCGAAGCAGATATGGCACAGTTGCAAGAGCTGATTGTGATGGTTCGGGCCTTGCGTAAAGATCTCGATGTACCCGAACGTGAGCATGTGACCATCGAGATGGCAACTTCCGCACAGGTTAGGGAACTCACGGAAACAAACCGCGCTATCGTTGAGAAACTCGCACGCGTCTCGGCGATTGAATTCCCGCCGCACTGGAACCTGAGCCCTGCCAACACGAGAACAAGGTCCAACTTCACGGTCGGTTTGCCGTATGAAAAGAAGATTGATGTAGCAGTCGAGCGTGAGCGCCTGCGTAAAAAACTGGAGCAATACGAAAAAGTCTTGCTGAATGCTGAACGCCAGCTCGACAACGTGGCATTTCTCGCAAAGGCTCCGGAAAAAGTTGTTTCGGGTTTGAAGAAACAGGCATCGGAAGCTGCAATGCTGCGTAAGGAGACTTTGGACGCTATTACAAAGCTGGAGCAGCTTGCCTAACGATTTGAGGGACCTATGGACTGGAAGAGTAGACGGATTGAGGCAATTCTGGAACAGGCGCTGGTGGAGGACAAGGCCACCAGCGACGTGACAACCGCCATTACCATTGAGCCCGATCTGCGCGCCTCGGCCACGATTATTGCCAAACAGGATTGCGTTGTCTCCGGTTTGGGCTGCATTCCGCGATTTCTGGAAATTTTTGCGCGCCTCGATAAACGTAACAGTGGCCGTTACGAAGTCGTCAGTCATCCGGAAATATTTGAAGGCGTACGTGTGAAGAAGGGTCAGGCGATCGCTGTCATTCGCCATAATGCCCGCGTCATTCTAGCCTGCGAGCGCGTGATCCTGAACCTGATGCAGCGCATGAGCGGCATCTCCACTGTGACCCGGCAATATGCCGACGCCATTAGCGGGACGGGAGCTCGTGTGCTGGACACACGCAAGACGATTCCCGGATTGCGCGTTCTGGATAAATATGCGGTACGCTGCGGCGGAGGAGAAAATCATCGACTTGATCTCTCCGACGGCATACTGATCAAAAACAATCACATCTCGCTCGGTGGTGGTATTGAAAAGGTTCTGAAGCGTGCATGTGAATTGCGCAAGCCTGGCCAAACTATTGATATTGAAGTGCGGACCTTTGAAGAATTGGAAACGGCGCTCGACAACGGAGCTGAATCCCTGCTGCTGGACAACATGTCCCCTGCAGAGGTGAAGAAGGCAGTCGGCATCGTGCGCGGACGTGGACTGACAATTCCGATTGAGGCCTCCGGTGGCATCCTGATCGAGAATGTCCGCAAGTACGCGCTCGCTGGTGTGGATTACATTTCTGTTGGCGCCCTGACGCATTCCGCAATTGCTGTGGATTTGAGCATGAAGATTACGGCGGAGATTTATTAGCCGGCATGCTCGATGACGGTTTTGATTTCGCCGCATTGAATCTGGCATTAACTGACACGCCATTTGCGGGCAAGCTGCAGTTCTTTCCCACGATTCACTCGACCAACACACATGCCATGCAGCAGGCCGAGGCCGGTGCGCCGGATGGCAGTGTTTATTTTGCCGATGAGCAGACAGCTGGACGCGGACGCGGCTTGCATGAATGGTCGTCTCCTGCAGGCTCAGGGCTGTATGTAAGTGTTTTGCTGCGGCCGCGTATTCCTCCTGCAGATGTGTTGTGGCTTTCGCTTGCTGCCGGGCTGGCAGTCCGTGACGCGGTACAGCAAGTCACGTCACTCGTGTGCGATCTGCGATGGCCTAACGATCTTCTGCTCGGGACGCGCAAATTTTGCGGCATTCTGACAGAACTCAATGCAGAGGTGACGCGCATTCGTCATCTCGTCATCGGCATTGGCATCAACGTACATCAACAGGGGTTTCCGCCTGAGTTGCGTAATCTTGCCACGTCATTACAGATTGAAACGGGGCGCGCATGGCCTCGGCAGGAGTTGCTGGTTGCCCTGCTACAATCACTCCATCGCGAAGTACTTGCGCTCTCAGCCCCCGCCAACGCAATTGCTGCCACTCAATCCATTCTTGAACGGCTGGAACGGGCGTCAAGCTGGGTGCGGGGTAAGCAAGTGCGCGTGGAAGAGATGGAAGGCCTTGCCGGAGTGACCGAGGGTCTGGATACACGCGGCTTTCTACAGGTACGCACGCCAGAGGGTCTGCGCACAGTTTTCTCCGGCGGCGTTCGCGAAATCAAAGAGGCGCGTGGAAAATAGATGCTTCTGGTATTAAACGTAAACAATACGAATACGGTCATAGCGCTCTACCCATTGCAGGAAGATGGAGGCATCAGCGGCTTGCGCGCTACATGGCGTATCAGCACGCGACACACGCAAACTGCTGATGAATATGGCATTCTCGTGCGGAGTCTGCTGCAAAGCGAGGGCGTGGAGAGCAAGGCCGTCACCGGCATCGTAATCGCATCCGTCGTGCCCCCGATCGACTGGATTCTGCGCCAGTTCTGTGAGCGCTATTTCAATCACAAACCGCTCTTTATCGAGCCCGGAGTGAAGACCGGGCTGCCGATACTTACCGATAATCCGAGCGAAGTGGGCGCAGACCGTGTAGCCAATTGTGTAGGTGCATTTCAAAAGTACGGTGGCCCCTGCATCGTGGTCGACTTCGGTACGGCAACGAATTTCGATGTGATCTCACATAAGGGCGAATTTCTTGGCGGCGCCATTGCTCCCGGGTTGAATATTTCCGCCGAAGCACTGTTTGCGCGCGCAGCCCGTCTGCCGCGAGTTGAGATTAAACGCCCGGCGAAGATCATCGGCACCAACACTGTCGACAATCTGCAGATCGGTCTATTCTATGGGCACATCGGCCTTGTCGACAGCATTCTGGAGCGCATGATCGCCAAGCTCGGAGCGGAAACGAAATGTGTCGCCACCGGCGGCCTCGCACACCTGATCGCGAATGAATCGAAGTACATATCGGCTGTAGATGACATGCTCACGCTCGATGGACTGCGAATCATCTACGAGCGCAATCGGAACGTAAAGGTCCATGCGAACGCTGCCGAGCCTCAGCAGCCGCGGTCCTGACAAATTGACGCAATCTTATTGATGTATTTTGGAAAACTACTTCAATTACTTTACGGAAATCGAAGAGCACTTTCAGCGGCGGCGCGGTTCGCTGCTTTTGCTGTCGACCCTCGACTGGGCATTGATTGAAGCCTGGCGCGGAGCGGGTGTGCCGCTGGAAGCGGTACTGCGCGGGATCGATGCAGCGTTTGAAAAATATGAGGCGCGGAAGACCCATGCTCGCGTGCGACGAGTGAATGGCCTTGCCTACTGCACACAGGAGGTGATGGCCGCAGTCGAAGACATGAAGGAAGCTTCGATTGGCGCGGTCCCAGCGGGCAAGGATGAAGGGCCACCTCCGGGTTTTGAGGTAGAACGTATTGCCGCCCACCTGGAGTTGTGCGCGGGAGAACTAAGCGCGGCTAGGCTGGCCGAAATGGCGCAACAGACGGCGCAGGAAATGAGCTGGCGATTGCGCGGATTGGCCATAGGTGTTCGCACAGAGCAGCCAAACCTCGAAGAACTGGAACGGACGCTCACGGTGATGGAAGAGAAGCTCTTCGCAATTCTTATGACAACGACACCGGAAGAGGACCTCATTGCGGTACGAGAGCAAGCGTCTCGTGAATTGGCTCCCTATCGCAGGCGGATGCAGGCGGTGCAGATTCGTCAGATTGAACAGCAGTTTTTGCATAAGCGGCTGCTCGAAAAATACAGATTGCCACGGCTAAGCCTCTTCTACATGAGCCACGCATGAAGCTGCAGATCGAAAAGTGCATCTATGGCGGTGCGGGACTGGGGCGCGTGGATGGTAAAGCAATCTTCGTTCCCTTCACCCTTCCCGGGGAAACAGTAGAAGCACATATCGTTGAGGACAAGCGAAGCTTCGCCAATGCTGAGTTAGATGCGGTGATTGAGGCATCGCGACAGCGTGCGAAACCGCCATGCCAGTATTTTGGCGAATGCGGTGGATGCCAGTACCAGCATGCAACCTATACAGAACAAGTTGCGCTGAAGCGCAGTATTTTGCAGGAGACTCTAGAGCGTGCGCGGCTAGCATCCTTGCCGGAGATTGTTCCTGTCTATGCCGAGCCACTTGGATATCGCAACCGCGTGCGTTTGCATCTTCAGCGTCAACCATTTGCCCTTTGCTACAAACGGCGCGCATCGCATGCAAATCTGCCTGTAAGCGATTGCCCGATTGCCGCACCTATTTTGCAGCAAGGGATAGAAGCTGTGACGCGTATCGGACAAGAATTTGATCTTGCCGGAGATTTTGAAGAGATTGAAGTCTTTACGAATGAGGCACAGAGCGAACTGTTGGTATCACTGTGGGCTCGGCGGCAAGTGAACGGCTTACAACATAAGCTTGCGAGATTTTGCGAGGCATTACACACGGAGATTGCGGCGCTGACGGGCGCGGCTGTCTTCTTCGCAGAGAAAACAACGCCTTCCGGCAAGAAGGTAGCAGAGTGGGGAGCGCAGGCGCTCACCTATCATGCAGCTGGATACTCTTACCGAGTAAGTATTGACGCATTTTTTCAGGTCAACCGCTTCTTAGTGGATCGTCTGGTTGAGTTGGTTGTTGCGAATCTTTCCGGTAAGCTTGCGTGGGATTTGTATGCCGGAGTAGGCCTGTTTGCGCGCGCTCTGAGTGGGCGATTCGAAGAGATTATTGCGGTAGAAGCGGCAACTTATTCGGCGCAGGATCTGCAGGAGAATGCCTCCACTTATAAGCCAGTGCAGAGTGGTACGCTGGATTTTCTGCGGCAGAGGACGCGACGGCAAGAGGCGACACCGGACCTTGTTGTCGTCGACCCTCCGCGCAGCGGGCTGGGCAGCGATGTTACATCCATACTTACCAAAGTAAGGCCACCGACCGTTGTTTATGTCTCCTGCGACCCGGCAACACTCTCCCGTGACCTGCATGCATTGGTAGAATCCGGCTATCAACTCAGAACTATGCACATGGTGGATCTCTTTCCTCAGACATTCCACCTGGAAAGCATCACGGTGCTTTCGCTCCGCTGACGTTTGTGTGCTGGGCTGGGGTGATGGCGGACTATGCCTCAGCCGACGACACAACTAGCACCGTTTTCTCCGATCTCTGAACCATTACGGTTCCACTTTCTTCCATTATTCTTTGCGGCGGCTTGCTTTTCCTGCGGCATACTTATCGCTCGCTTTGTGTGGCTCAATCCCGGACTTCTTCTAGTTGCTGTTTTGCTCTGCGCTGCTGTGTGCGTAATAGCTGCATATCTGGCGCAGCGCGTTTCCCTGTTGCCGCTTGCGGGCTTATTTCTATTATTGGGGACCTTCTGCTCGGAATCCGCGCCGCAGCCAGACCCGCAGACACGACTTGTATTGCTGGCCGATGGAACACAGCGCACCATCGAAGGATCAGTGGTGAAGCTGGGTCCAATACGACGGGTTGTGTCTGCACTCCCTTTTTCAGACAAAATACACGAGGAGAAAAGCCAACAGCTGCAACTTGCGCTGATCTCCGTGAGTGGAGATAACGGCCGAATGGTTCCATTGCAAGGCGGTCTTTCACTCACTCTCTATGCCCCGCTCGAAACGGCATTTCCGCGCATAGTCTGCGGAGATACAGTACATGCAGCGCTGACGATGCGACAGCCCGACAGATATCTCGACCCTGGCGTCTGGAATGAGCGGGACTACATGCTCAACGAAGGCATCGGGGCATTGGGCAGCGCGAAGCTAGCCGCATTCAGCATCGCGGCTGCATCGCCCCACCCGTCGCTTACCTGCCGTCTGCATACATTGCAACAAGATGTGAGTTCGCGCATGATCGCATTTGCAGAAGAGCAGAGTTCCTCGAGTAAGCTTCCTGCTTTCTTTCGACTAAATCGCGAAGATGCGACGATGCTGACGGCCATGCTAACCGGCGACCGAAGCTATCTCTCACGCGGTGTGCGCACTGGTTTCGAGCGTACAGGGTCGTTTCATCTGCTGGTCGTTTCCGGGATGCATCTGGCGATTTTCGCCGGGCTCATCTTTTTTATTGCCAAAGCTGTGCGACTCCCGCGCCTTTCGGCAACGTTCACAACCATTTTTCTTGCATTCTGCTATGCGCTGTTTACCGGATACGGGCACCCGGTACAGCGCTCCTTCTGGATGATCACGCTTTTTCTGTTTGGGAGACTGCTGTGGCGTGAACGCAGCGCGCTCAATGCGATTGGCTTTGCTGCATTGGGACTGCTGGCTGCGAGTCCGCATGCTCTCTTCGAGGCCGGGTTTCAAATGACGCTGCTTTCCGTTCTGGCGATTGCAGGTATCGCTGTTCCGATTGCCGAAAAGACCTTTGCCCCGTATCTATCAGCTCTGCGCGATTTGTGGATGTTGCCAATCGATCCGGCGCTTCCGCCGCGTGTTGCACAGTTTCGTGTGGGCCTGCGTATGGTGGTGGAACACGCGCGCCTGCTCGCAGGACGCCGTGTAGCCAACTGCATTCCGTTTCTTGTACGCGTTGCGCTGCGTGCGGTCGAGTTACTGCTGATTTCTGTCATTGTGGAGCTGGTGATGTCTCTGCCGATGGCGCTTTATTTCCATCGCGTCACGGCGCTTGCGCTTCCGGTAAATCTGCTTGTGGTTCCGTTGCTTGGCATCCTGCTGCCATCTGCTATCGTCACGCTACTGACCGTCCTAATCGTGCCTGCGATTGCGTTTTTGCCTGCGGCGATGACGGTCGCTGTGCTTCACGTTGTGCTCTGGACTATACATTTGTTCTCAGCTTCTATGACGGGGGACATGCGGGTACCGACACCATCCGTCATAGCGATTGTTTTGTGGATGATCTGCACAGCATTTGCGATATGGATGGTCCGGCAGCGAAACTTTGCCATTGCCGTAGCCTTGACCTCACTCGCGGCTGCAGCGGCGCTCGCAATCATGCCGCAACACCTGCTCTATCATCGCGGAGCACTTGAAGTAACGACTATTGATGTAGGGCAGGGGGACTCGCTGCTGATCATTTCTCCAGAAGGCAAAACCCTGCTCATTGATGCTGGCGGAATCGCCGGCACTGCGCCCGATTCAAAATTCGACATGGGCGAGGATGTGGTGTCGCAGGTGCTCTGGGCGCGGGGCATCCGCCGGCTGGATGCGGTCGCGATAACCCATGCGCATATCGACCATATTGGCGGTATGCCAGCTGTGCTGGCAAATTTTCGCCCACGCGAGCTCTGGATCGGCCGCAATCCTGATTCTTCAACCTACGACCGCCTGATGCATGAGGCCAACACTCTGGGCATCAAGATACAGCAGCACTTTGCCAACGATTCATTCCGTTTCGGCAGCACTGACATCCGCGTGCTGGCTCCTGCGCCCGACTATGTTCCGAAAAATACGCCAACTAACGACGACTCACTCGTGCTGCGCGTGAAATACGGCAATACTTCGGCGTTGTTGGAAGGCGACGCTGAGGCGCCCAGCGAATCGCGCATGGTTGCCCAAGGTGGACTGCATGCCGATCTGCTGAAAGTTGGCCACCATGGGAGCAAAACCTCTACCACGCCCGCGTTCCTGCAAGCCGTGTCTCCGTCCTATGCGGCCATTTCCGTTGGCCGACATAATTATTATGGGCATCCAAAGATTGAAACCCTCGAAAAATTAGAGGACGCGCACGCGTACACGTATCGTACCGATTTGCTGGGAGCGTCCACATTTTATCTGGATGGAAAGCACGTGACCACAACCGCCTGGGATCAAACTCCGACCGAATGAAAGTGCCTTTTCAGGCACGCACGGCATCTTTTCCATTTGCACCGCATCTTTACCGTTGTACGATGCGAAAAAGTAAGCCCGCCGATGGAGGATAAGTAATGGGCCCAAGTGAAGTTGATGGCAAACGCGATCCGCACACTCACCTCCCCGAAACCGGCCAAAATCTGCACCAGACGCCTGAAGAACTGCGCGAGGAGCAGCGTAAAATTCGTCGACTGCAGATGATGATGAACATGGTGATGTCTGTGATCAGCCAGGACGACACGCTGACTGTGGATGAAGCCGCTGAGATGGTAGCCGACAGCCGTAAGGCCGCGCTCGCCATGTTCCCTGATAAGGAACTTGCCTACAATCTCATCTACAAACCGCGCCTGCAGCGTTTAATGCGCGAACGGTACCGAATCCAGTAAATTATTTTTGCTCGAGGTTCGTGAGCTGGAACGTAATCGTTCCCCAGAAGAGACGCGCGCGCATCTGCACCGGCACGTGACGCTCGTCGTCTGTATACCAGAGCCAAATATTGCCCCGATTCTTTACTACACCCGCGTCTGCCGTAGGCTGCACGCGCACGGTTTGATAGGTGCCGGACGGCATTTTAATGGATTCCTTACCTTCGCCCTTCATGGTGACGAGGATGGTTTTTCCGGCGTCAAAAACGGGGACCTGAAAACTTTGGCCTACCTGCAATGGCTGTGTTGCGGTGTAAAAAATTGCGGAAAGTAGATCAGTGACACATGATGGAATCGCGGTTTCCTGGTGTTTGCTGATGCCTGATACGAGGTTTTTCTCATCGAGGATCGCTTTGCTTTGTCCGTAGTTGAACTTCAAGTCACTATCGACCTGACGGCGGCCTTCGATGAGCTGTTTACTGAATTCCGCAGAGCAACCGGTGCGGCGATTAAAGGAAGACTGGAAGCGGTCACTCACTCGATAAATGAGATTGACGGCGCCTATGGAGTCTCCCGTTACGGTAATGCGCTGTACGTCACCATCGGCTTCCTGATGAAATGTTACCGTGCCGGCGGGAAAGACACGCCAGTCTACGCTGTACGTTAATGTCTGCTTCGCCGGAAGTCCAAGACCTGGATGCGGAGCTGGTAGTTGCGGCAGACTCTGGGTCGTCTGGGCCCTCGATCCTGCCAGCAACAAAAAACCAAAAAAAATGGGGGACAATCTATAACGCCAATTCAAAATCTGTGCTCACTCTTCTTCTAATGCTTAAAAATAATTCTGAGGGCAAGCACAGCATAGATGGCCGTCGCACCCATGAGTGCATTGTACTCGCGGTGTTTGCGATACAAAGGCAAAGAAAACTGGCCCGGTTCACTATCTGCGACCCTTGCAGGGCGTAGCCGTGGCAGCAGGCGTGGAACGTGCGCGGCATAGGCATCGAAGCCAGCGAATTTTGAGCGCAAAAACTCCTCTTCCGAACGAATGACCGGGATGTAAATGATGGCGAACAGCACCGCCAGCAAGAGGATGATCACAATGCTTTTCGATGCGGCAGCAAAACCAAATGCAATCAGCATGGAGCCAACGTAAAGCGGATTGCGGGTGTGTGCGTATGGCCCGGTCATGGTCAGTTCGGCGTTCTTCTTCACGTAGCCGGCAGCGTATCCACGCAGCCATAGGCCGGGCAGCACAAGCAGCAAACTCCATGCCATGGATACAAACGTGGGACGCGCCAGCCAGAGATAGACACCGGCAAAGACAAAGCCCATAGGGACGCGAATGCGCCGTGCGACCCTGCTCCAATCAGCGGCCATCTTCAGCGCGTCTCCTTCAATACGTTATCGGCAGAGTTGAGCACATCTTTAGGCGAAATGGTCAGAAGTCCTGCCTCCGGCTCAGCGTGGCGACTGTGGTCGCGCTTGCTTTCAGGATGGCGCAGCACGCGAAAGTTTCCGCCAAACGGGCCATTGCGCGCGGGATCGGTGGGGCCAAAAATTCCCACCACCGGTTTGCCCAACGCCGACGCAAGATGCAGCGGACCGGTATCGCCTGCAATAACAAGCGACGAGCGACGGGTAAGCGCAATCAGCTCGTCGAGCGCAGGCATAAGAGTGATTGCGATATTTCCGCTCGCCGCGTTCACTTCCCTCGCCAACATTTCCTCTCCTGGACCGGCGTTGATCACAACACCATAGCCTCTCTTGACTAGGGCGCAGGCCACTTCTCCATAGCGCTCCGCGGGCCAACGCTTGGCTCCCCAACCCGCGCCAGGATTCAGGATAGCGAAAGGCTTGTTGTTCAACGCCGCGAGACGCACATCACAGAAAGTTTCGGCTGTTTCGCTGACTGGCAGCCAGGGCAGCATCACCGGCAGATCTTCCCGGGCTACAGCATTCGCTACTTCCACCGCCTGCTCGATCACGTGCACTCCTTTCGTTGGAATCGGCTCATCGAAAAGATAGCGCGCCGCCCACTCGCGCGGCTTCTCTTCCCCAATATGGCGGCGTGGATGCGCCCACTTGCCGAGTACAGCCGAACGCAGTGCTCCTTGCAAATCGACACAGACATCGTATCGTGCTGCACGAAGTTCCTGACGCACGCGACGTATATCCTCAATCGTGACGGCGCTTATAGGATGTCGTCCCCATTCTTTAGCTGCCACGATATGAAGCTGATCGATCACCGGCATCGCCAGACCGCGAGCCAAGGCATTATTAGCCGCCAAAAGACCTCGCCATTGTGGCTCAATCGCCCAGCCCAGAAACCAGTCAGGATGCGTTGCACGCAGGGCTGTTACCGCCGGCAGGGCATGGAGAATGTCGCCCATCGCGCCCAGACGCAGGATGAGCACCCGTAACTGCTGACTTTCTGTTGGCAAACTTTGATTTTCTCACAAAGCGCGCTCAAATATGGTTGGCAACAATGCCTGAAGCTGGCGCAGTGCGGCGGTTTCATCGTGTAAATGGGCTTCGAGTTTCACCATTTTGACGGGCGCAAGAGCTGTGAGTGCTTCCCGCAGCCCCGGAGACAGGCGTACGAAATCTTTTTCCGTGGTGAGGAAGGTATCGACAGCGTGAGACTCTGCGGTCTGCAACAACCGTTGGATATCGCCTGACGAATAGGTGTGATGATCACGAAAAGCATGGGTTGCGGCGATCTCGATGCCGCTTGCCTGCAACGACCGAAAAAATTCGGTCGGGTGTGCGATACCGCAGAAGACCAGCGCTCTTCCGGTGTTTTCCGGTACGGTAATCGATCGCGTCATCCACCAGATTGGCGTTTCGATGCCACGCTGCTTCAACTGCGCTTCGAGGTCCACATCTTCCTCGCGTAAAACGAGCATCGACGCCCGTTTGAGGGCGCTGATGGATTCGCGCAGTCGCCCCGCAGGCAGTAGCGTCTCTGCAAAGTCGCTGCGGTGGATGAGGACGATGTCAACATTTCTTGCCAGCTTGCGATGTTGGAAACCATCGTCGAGCAGATGGACGGTTGTCTCTGCATCCTCTTGCTCTGCGAGAAGACCGGCAGCATAGCGACTTGCTCCTACGTACACGGGCACTCGTGCGGCTTGCGCGATGAGCAGCGGTTCATCGCCAAAACGGTCTGCATCGCCGGATGGATCGACGCGCTCGACGGCATCCGAGCTCCGGCCATAACCGCGGGAAAGCACATCGACGTGCAAACCTTGTTGCGAAAACAATTTTGCCAAGTAGATGACGAACGGTGTTTTCCCCGAGCCTCCGACAGAAATATTTCCAACACTGATGACTGGCCGCCGAAGCTGCCGAGCCTTCGCCCAACCATGATCGAAAGCGGTGTTCTTCACGGCGACGGCTGCCCTGTAAAGCGGCGTGAGGGGCAGATACAAGCCGCGCGTCATGCCTGCTCTCCGAGGATGGCAACTAGTCCATCGACGGCACGAGCTGTGGCACCCGCTTCTGAGGAGAAGACTGTATAGGCACGCGCGCCCATCGCATGGGCGGATGCTTCATCCACAAGAAGGGCAGCAAATTCGTTCTTTATTGCATCCGGTTGGACAATGCGGAGCGCATCCTGTTTGCGAAGCTGTTCTACGATCGCGCGAAAATTCTCATAGTACGGCCCCATGACGATGGGGACGCGAAACTGTGCCGGCTCCAGCGGATTGTGCCCTCCCGCAGGAACCAGGCTTCCACCGACAAACGCAATGTCAGCAAGCGAATAGACTGACGCGAGTTCGCCGATCGAATCGAGTAGAAAGACCGTACCGCTTGTGAGCGTAGTGGGGGCATCCATCCACTGCGACCGCCGCACCCATTTCCTGCCGCTTCGCTCAAGCAGCCGCGCAACGGTGTCAAAGCGCTCTGGATGACGCGGCGCGAGGACCATCAGTGCATCAGTCAGCCCTGCGTTCAACAGCAGCTCTTCTTCGCCCTCTAGCGTGCTTCCGCAGACCAGCACTTTCGTTCCCAATACGATCTGGCTTTTGAGTGCCAACGTTACCGCTGCCGGTTCGGCTGCACGAATGTCGTACTTGAGATTGCCACCGTAGCGAACATTCGCAGCCCCAATCGCCTGCAGACGTTCTACATCGGTCTCGCTCTGCGCCAGGACAAGCGTAAGGCTGCCGAGCAAGTGCTTCCATAGAAAACGCAGTCGAAGATAACGTGGCCAGGAGCGGTCTGAGATGCGCGCGTTTACCACCGTTATGGGGATCTGACCGCGGCGGCACTCCACCAGCAAACGCGGCCAGAATTCCGTTTCCATCAGGACTAGCAGGCGCGGTTTAAGCGCTCGTAGATAGGCTCGGACGGCGAAGGCAAAATCCAGTGGGAAATAAAAGGCATTCTCTACCCCAAGACGTTGCCGTGCTAGGGCTTGTCCAGTGCGCGTGGTAGTGGAAACAATGACGCGCCATCCCGGCAGATGCTTGCGCAGGTCCTCGATCATGCGAGCGGCAGCCAGCAGTTCGCCCACAGAAACTGCATGGACCCAGATGACCGGCTCGTTTCTAGAAGGCGACAATAGGCGTTTGGGAACAAAACCCAGCCGTTCGCCTAGCCCTTCTCGGTATTTTCCGCTGGTGACCATGCGGAAGAGCCAGTATGGCGCGCCCACAATGAGCACAAGAACGAGGGCCAGGCTGTAGAAAAGCAGCATCCGCTTACGAATCTCACTTTACTGAGGTCTTAACGGTTGATGATAATCGTCCACAGGATGATGCGCTTTCGTTCTTTTCTGATCCTGGCGTTACTTGCCGCATTGTGTGTGGGCCAATCACTGGCCTTTGAGCATGGTCCACCACCGGAGAAAGACGCGGCAACGTATCCGGCGGTCGATATTCATCAAGCAGAGCACGTAGCCATTGCCGCCGAACCATACAACACGGAAGAAAAGGTGAAGATGTTCCGGGTGAACTATCTCGAACACCAGTTTCTTCCCATCCGAATCATCGTAACCAACAGCGGTGACCGGCCTATTTCGTTGAACGACGCGCGCATCGACTTCATCAGCGCGCACGGCGACAAAATTCCCGCTGCGGAACCGGACGACGTAGAGCGCCGCATCTCGCTCAAAGACAAAGAAGGGTCACACATCCCGATTGGCCCAATTAAGCTCCACACGAAACCCAAGACACCCAATGGCAAGGTGGACGAGGATTTCTCTGAGTTTGAGTATGCCGCGATCGTGGTCGAGCCACATACGACGCGCGCCGGATTTCTCTTCTATGACATTCAGGGACTAGGATCGGCACCTCTGCATGGCGCGAAACTGGTCTTTCGGCAGGTCAAAGACGCCGACGGCAAAGAGCTATTTTATTTCGAGATCCCGTTCGATAAGTACCTGCAGACTCAGCCGCAGTGAGGGGCGCTAGACGCCCTTCTTCTGAGGCTCCCAGATGTACTTATGAATCTGTAGGCTAAGACGGGCATCCAGCCCATCGCCTAGCATCCACTCCACCAGTTCGCGCGGATCGAGCATGCAATTCTCCGTACTGCGCATGATTGACGGCGTCTTGGTGAATGCGGGTGAAAGCAACACGCTGCCAGTGCGCGCCTCGATCGCGTGCTGACGGATGAAGTCTCGGGCAAATTCATAATCGCTGCGATTGGTAATGACGAACTTGACCTCGTCAGCTTTCGTCAGGAAATCAAGGTTGCTGATGCGAAAACTGCCGCCTTCACCTGAGCCTGGGCATTTCACATCGACAATCTTGTGGACCGCTCCCGGAACATGATCAAGTGGGCGCTCTCCGCTGGTCTCGATCATCAGCTCGTAACCTGAATCCAGCAGCCGCTGCATAAGCGGAATGAGCTCACGTTCCTGCAACAGCGGTTCGCCACCGGTGAACTCGACCAGCCTGACGGGAGCCAGCTTCTCTATCTCGGAGACGACTTCATCTTCCGACAGCTTGTAACCGCCCTTGAAGGTGTATTCCGAATCGCACCAGGAGCAGCGCAGATTGCACCCCGCAAGACGTACGAAGATGCACGGGCGCCCGGCGAAGCTCGATTCACCCTGGACGGATTTGTAGATTTCGATCAGATACACGGCCGGCTACTCGTAGTACGTCGCAGTGGTGGTATCGGTCTCGTAGATCGTGCAATCTTTCACGTGGACACGGCCGCCGGTCATCTCGCTGAGCTGATTGTTCGTCTCATCGTAAAAATAGCGCGCCAGATTTTCGGCAGATGGATTGATCTGCGTGAATGGCTCCAGTTCGTTCAGCATCTGGTGATCGATGCGGTCGATGACCGGTCGCATGACGTGCTTCAGGTCCTTGAAGTCGAGCAGAAGACCGGCGTGGTCGAGCGTCTCGCCGCGCAGTGTAATGCGCACCTTGTAATTGTGGCCGTGCGGGTTCTCGCACTTGCCTTTGTAATTGCGCAGGTAGTGTCCAGAGGAAAACCCGCGCTCTACAGTCACTTCGTACATGCTTTGCTAGCTCTCTAAGGGCAAATTGGCCCTTATTCCATTGTAACTTCTTCTCAGTGGCGGGGCTTGCGGAGGCGCGCCTGATAGCGCCGCTCTTCCGCGCGTCGGTCCACCTGCTCAAACATGGCGGTCATTACGGCAAAAAGCGCGACCACTAGTCCGGCAAGTGTAAGAAAAAGCGCGGTCGTCTTCCACAATGAGCCATTACCGGGTAAGCCGGGCTGCGTATTGCCGACAAACGTCATGCCACAGGAGATGAGGGCGAACAGCAACAGCGTTCCAGCCAGGATGTAAAGGTTACGGGCCATAGCTCCGCTCTTTATGCTAACGGATTCCGGCCAATCCTTGCACGGAGTGGAGTAGCGCAAGAGGATCGTAGCCAACACCGTCTTTAAAAACTGTGTCTACTTTTTCCACATCGCTGATCTTTTCCACCGGATTACCGTTAATGACGACTAGATCCGCCGCTTTGCCTGTAGCGATCGTGCCCACGCTACCCTCTTCGCCCAGCCACTTCGCACCGTTGTCCGTTGCAATGTGGATTGCTTCAACTGGCGTAAAACCGGCTTCGACCAGAAGCTCCAGTTCGCGCTGATCGCCAAAGCCCGCGATGATGCCGCCGAAGCCGGTCGGGTCGCAGCCTGCCATCAGCGTCCCTCCAGCCTTCACGAAATCGCGTTCGAACTGCATCTCTTTCTCCAACAAGATGCCCCAAGGGGACTGATCTGCACGGTCTGCGAGCTCCGCTCGCGTCTCCAGCACATGCGTCCACGACTCACTGGACATCGAAGGCTTCTGCTCCATTTCAAATTCCAGCGGAGCGCGTTTCCCTGAGAAGCTTTCAAAAATAGCCAGCGTGGATGTCACCGCGACGTGGTGCGCCACTAAATATTGAATCATCTGCTGTACGGGGGCGCTTTCGATATCCAGGCTCTTCGCCATCTCCATCATCGGGCCGCGCTGGCCAGGACAAACACCTGGCTTCTTCGCCGAGTAAAATTCCGTATCGACCACAAGGCCGTGCTCCAGATTGTCGATACCAAGCGTGGCCGCTTCCGTGAAGCCAATGGAGCAGAGGTGGCCCGTGATCTTCAACCCCTTGGCATGTGCATGGCCAATCGCAGCTTTCAGCTCATCCGGCGTGATGTGCATGTATGCCTTGAAGGACGTCGTGCCTTCCGCAGCCCAGTAGTCGACAAGACGACCTGCATCGGCTGCATCCTTCAGCTCGTAGAGCTGTGGACCCAGCGTCGGCGCACCCTCCAGATAGGGAGACGTAAGGTGTAGCTTCGGCCCCGGCAATTCTCCTGCATCGATCGATTTCTTGAGCTGAATATCCGTGTACGGTTCCACGCTGCCTGCGGTGCGGGCTGTGGTCACGCCTGCAGCCAGATACAGCCGTGGCGCGGAGTCCGGAGCTTCACCAAAGAAAACGACCCCATCCTTCGGCTCAAGGGGCGTGGCGTAATACAGGTGCTCGTGCATGCCGACAATTCCGGGAAAGACCGTCTTACCCTCCAGGTCGATCACTTTCGCACCTGGCGGGAATGCGTTGCGCAGCATGGCGCTCTGCACATTCGTAATCTTGCCGTGATCGATGTCGATGCGCATCCGCTCCTGCACGGGTGCGCCCGTTCCATCGATGAGTCGCACATTGTTCAGCACAATTACCGGCGCATCTTCCTTGATATATGTTTTGAGCGGGTTGGGTGCGGGTGTCTGTGCGGAACAGATGCCCGCAAACATAGAAATTCCCGCCACCGCACGGAGAAAAAATCTCATTTATTTGGCCTTGCCATCGAAAGTTAGGGCAGCAAGCCCCACTCTGAAGCAATTGCCAGCCTGCGGTCAAGCCAGAACTATCTTCTCTGAAAGAAGTCAGCGACAGCGGCCATATCCTGTGTCACGCGATAGGGCGGCAGGCTGTCGAGAAAGACGCGGCCATAGCGCTGCCGCTGGATGCGCGGATCGAGCAGCATCAGCACGCCGCGGTCTTCGAGAGAACGAATCAGGCGGCCGAATCCCTGCTTGAGCGTAATGACCGCCGAAGGCACCTGATACTCGAAGAATGGCTTGCCGCCACCTTCCTCAATTGCCCGCATACGCGCCTGTACAACAGGATCGGTAGGCACAGCAAAAGGCAGGCGGTCGATAATGACGCAGCTTAGGGCTTCGCCCTGCACATCCACTCCCTGCCAGAAGCTCGACGTGCCAAAGAGCACAGCATTTGGTGTCTCGCGAAATTCCTCGAGCAGTGCTTTACGTGGCGCATTGCCCTGCAATAGCAGTGGGTAAGGTAGCTCCATCAACAGTCGCTCGTAGATGTCCCGCATCTGTTGGTAGCTGGTAAAGAGGCAAAAGGCGCGGCCCTCGGAAAGCTCCAGCATGCGGCGAATCTGCTTTGTCGCCTCATCCTGAAAATGCGGGTCACGCGGATCGGGCATCTCCGGCGGCAAATACAGCAATGCCTGTTCCCCATAACGGAAGTGCGAGGGAACAACAAGTTCACGTCCATCGTGCATGCCCACACGTTTGCGGATATGCTCAAAACCTCCCTGCACGGTGAGCGTGGCCGAGGTAAGAATCACGCTGGGGAAATTTTCAAAGAGCAATTCGTTCAACAATTGCGATACGTCAATTGGCGTTGCCTGCAGGTAGGTATTGCGGCTTGCTTCGCGACCGCGGCCAGCGTTCCGGCGCTCCAGCCAAAAGACAGTGTTGCGGTCCTCGGCTTCCATTAAAAACTTCAGATGCTCGCGAACGTCCGTCGCTCGCTTCTTCAGGCCCGGAGCCTCTTCGACGCCGCGCACCCCCTCCAGTTCCCCCTCGAGACGATGCACAGCATTCAACAGGCCGATGTAAAGATCGCCCTGCGTCTCCAGAAATTCTTCGCGATTGGCAAACTGCATGCGGCCTTCGCCATGCATGCTCATGGGCAGAGCGCCGAAGAACATGCGCGAGCGCTCACGCAAAAGCTGCGAGGCAGATTGCAGCCCGCTGCTTAGCGCCTGCTTTGCGCGCAGCATCGTTTCGAGATCACGCGCCAGCTCTTCAAACCGGACATTGCTCAGGCTGATGCCGAAGTAACTCGACGCCACGTCTTCCAGCTCATGCGCCTCATCAAAGATCACCGCAGCCGCCTCCGGCAGCACGCCAGCGTCGGGCGCAGCCTTGGCCTGCTGCTTGATGGCAAGGTCGGCAAAGAAGAGATGGTGATTGACGATCACCACGTCGCTCTCCGCCGCCTTGCGCCGCATCTCTGTGATGAAGCAACGATCGTAGTTGGGGCAGCTCTGGCCCAGACAAGCATCGCTGCGCGCATCGAGCTTCGCCCACACGGCGCTCGTTTCGGGAAGCGAATCGATTTCCGCGCGGTCGCCCGTCTCGGTCGTCTTCTCCCAGTCGGCGATAGCGCGATACTGCTCGATTTCTTCCAGACCATTCAGAATCGGCTGGTCACGAAGTGCATAAAGCTTGTGGCGGCAGAGATAATTGCTGCGCCCTTTCATGTAGCAGACGCGCAAAGGGCCGAGCAGCGATTCAAGAAACGGAACATCCTTGAAGAAGAGCTGCTCCTGAAGATTTTTCGTTCCCGTCGAAATGATGATGCGCTGTCCTGTGCGGAGAGCGGGCAACAGATAGGCCAGGGTCTTCCCCGTACCCGTGCCCGCTTCCACGATCAGGTGTTTGTGCTCTTTCAAAGCACGTTCGACCGCCTGCGCCATCTCCAGTTGCCCCTTGCGGAACTCGTAAGGAAGGCTCGAGCGCGACAGGACGCCCCCTGGCGCGAAGAAGTCGTGAAGCGATGGCAACGAAGGCACAATTTGAGTCACTGAGGTCACAGGCGAAGTTCCGGCGAATACTCCTTCTATAATAGACAAGTGTTCGCCTTCTCAGCGCGTCACCCGTAAAGGAGCAAGAATTTGAACGCCAAGAAACACGCGACGCGCAGAACTCGCCCTGCAAGGCATAAACACACTCAATCGACAAAATCAGGAACAGAGCCGGTTTTTGCGATTGTGGGCCGCCCCAATGTCGGCAAGTCCACTCTTTTCAACCGCCTTACCGGGTCGCGCCGTTCCATCGTCGGCGACGAACCCGGCATTACACGCGACCGTATCTACGGCGAAGTGGAGTGGAACGGACACCTGGCCCGCCTTGTCGATACCGGCGGCATTGTCCCTGACGACGAAGCGCTGATTCCGGCAGAAATCTTTCGCCAAGCACAGGTGGCGCTCGATGAAGCGCAGGCCATTGTAATGGTGGTCGATGGCCGCACGGAACTTGCGTCGCCGGATATCGATCTCGCGCGCCTGCTGCTCAAAACCGGCAAGCCGCTTTTTCTAGCGGTGAACAAGATCGATGTGGAAGCGCTCGACGCGGGAGCCGAGAATTTCCGGAAGCTCGGTATTAAAAATCTGGTGCCTGTCTCAGCCGAACATGGCCATAACATCGGAGACCTGCTGGATGAGGTCTTCGCTGTGCTTACCTTTCCGGCAGAAGCTGAAGACGTTACCGAAGACGTCGAGGAGAAACCCGCAGAAACCGAAGACAAAGACGCACCACATCGCACGCATGGCGAGTTCCAGCAACATGAGACGCGTGTTGCCATCATCGGACGCCCCAACGTCGGCAAATCGACGTTGCTCAATACACTCACCGGCTCTTCGCGCGCCATCGTCTCGCCCATTGCTGGTACCACGCGCGACGCGGTCGATGAGGTGATTGAATATTCCGGCCAGCAGCTTCGCATTATCGATACTGCTGGCATCCGGCGCAAAGGAAAGACGCACCTGATGGCCGAGAAGCTGTCGGTCGTGATGGCGCGTAAGCACCTCGAAGCTGCCGATGTAGCCCTGCTTATCATCGACGCGGTCGAAGGCGTGACCGCCTCCGATGCGACCATCGGCGGCTATGCGCATGAGAGTGGACGATCAGTCATCATCGTGGTGAACAAATGGGACCTGGTGACCTCGAAGCGCACCGACGGCAAACCGCCGGCGGACCGCAAGATTTTCGAGGAGCAGGTACGCCACGCGCTCAAGTATCTCAACTATGCGCCGTTACTCTTTATCTCTGCCGTAGAAGGCACGAACGTCCCGCGCGTGCTCGATGCCGTGATTCGCGTCGCAGCGGAACGCCGTAAACGCGTGTCCACCGGTCAGATGAACCGCTTCATCGAACGGGTCGACTTCCAGCGAGCTGGCGTCCCAATGGCCAAGAAGGTGCGCATCTTCTACATGACGCAGGCAGCTGTCGCGCCGCCTACGTTCATCCTGTTTACCAACAGAGATGTGAAGCTGCACTTTTCCTTCGAGCGCTTTCTTGAAAACCAGATTCGGGAGTCCTTCGGATTTGAAGGTTCGCCGATATGGTTCAAAGTGCGGTCGCGGAACAAGGAAGACTCGGACAAATAGGTATATCCAGAAGCGTGGCGACAAGATGACTCGACAGTTCCTCTTACTCCGTCCGCAACGCATGCATGGGTTCCGTATTCGCCGCTCTGCTGGCAGGCACCACGGCGGCGACAAACGCCGCAGCCAGCAGCACGAGCGTTGTGATCATCAGCACCAGCGGATCATACGGCTTAATGCCGTACAGCTGGTTCGCCATGGCGCGTCCGCCAAAGATCGTTGCCGGAATTCCGATGGCCAAGCCAATCACTACCTGAAGAAACGCTCCGGCAAGCACCAGCTTCAGGACTGCTGTGCGGTCTGCTCCCAACGCCATGCGGATACCAATCTCGCTCGTTCTCCGTTCGACCGAATAGGACGTTACGCCGTAGAGCCCAATCGATGCCAGCACCAGCGCCAGCAATCCAAAAAGCGATGTGAGCTGCGCAATCATTCCCTGCTGATTGAAATTGTTCTGGACCTGTTCGGCAAATGTCTCAAAATCGATGACGGTCAGGTCCGGGTTTACCTGTGCGATGGCGTGCCGCACCTGGGATTCAAGCCCCGGCACATAGCCCGAGGTGCGCAACTCAATGGCATTCAGCTTGGTATGCGAAACAGTTTCGAAGGTGCCCATGTCCTTGTCTTCATATTTGACCCACTGCTGTGCCGCTAGAAAAAACATGGGACGTATATGGCTTGTCGGCTGCCAGTACTGCGTGTCCTCGGTTACACCAACAATCTCGTAAGTTGCCGGCGTCTTCTGATCGACACCAAAATGTTTGCCGATGACATTGCCATCCTTGAAGAGCTTTTTCACGAAGGTTTTGTTCACGACAGCAACCGGGCGGGTTGCCGAGGTGTCCATGTCGGAAAATTCGCGTCCCTGGATCATCTTCGTACCGATCGTGTCGAAATATCCGGCGCTTGCTCTCACCCAGGAAGCGTTGTTTTCATCGCTGCCCGGCGGAGGTGGAGCCTGTCCTTCGATATAGACTCCAGTGCCCCAGTTATCACCTTCCATCGGACTGTAGAGAGAGTAGGCAACGCTCTTCATGCCGGGAATTCCGGCAAGTGTGTCATGCAGCTGTCGATAGAATGCATCCATCTGCTCCGGCTTATACCCGGCCATCTGCGGATCGATGTGCAGAATGTAGCGATTCGTCGTATCGAAGCCGAAGTTCTGGTGCTGCATGTTGCGCAAGCTCTGTGTCAGCAGTCCGGCGGCGCACAATAAAACCAATGAAATTGCCGCCTGCAGAATGACGAGTGACTTCTGTGTAATCGAACTGCCCTGTCCAGTAGAACGATTGGCTCCACGCAATGCCTCGATCGGATTGGCATGCGCTGTCATCCAGGCAGGAGCCACGCCGAACAAAACTCCCGTCAGCAGCGACACGCCAAAGGCAAATCCCAGGACGGGAAGCGACGGCGTTGCGTGAATCGGCACATAGCTCTTTTGAAATGCAAGATGCAGAATCAGCTTTGTCCCGCCATAGGCAAAGGCGAGGCTTACGACGCCGCCTAACACGGCTAACACAACGCTTTCTGTCAGCGCCTGCCTCACCAGTCTTGCGCGCGGCGCGCCGAGCGCCGAACGGACTGACGTCTGCAGCTTGCGCGTCGCCGCCCGCACGAGCATCAGGTTGGCCAGATTAGCGCAGGCAATCAGCAGCACGAAGGACGAAATCCACATCAACAGATGCAGCCCGTCCTGATACTCCTCGCGCATGCGCTGCACGCCGCCGCCGCCCGGCGCGAGATGCAGCGTCTGCTTGGGTATCAGCGATTGGTTCTGCGCCTCGACCTTGCTGACCGGACTCAGCAGCCATTGACGCAGCTGCACTTGCATTCGGGACTCCATCTGCTTGATATTCGCGCCCGGCTTGACTCGACCAATGATGTTGAGCCATTGAAGATGCGGCGTGTCCAGCACTGTCATCACGCCATCAATCTGTGGCTCGCTGGATAGTGGGAACCAGAATGCTGCTGGATCGCTGGTCAGCCGTTCGCCATAGTAGCCCGGCGGCGTTATGCCGACGACAGTATATGGCTGTCCATTGACAATGAAGCTCGCACCGATGACAGAAGGATCCTGGCCGAATTTCTGCTGCCAGGTGCGGAAACTCATCACAGCAACCGGAGCAGCGCCTTTTCGGTCGTCCGAGGGTTGCAGCAGGCGTCCGGCATAGGCGCTGATGCCAAACGTATCAAAAGCATTGCCGGAGACGACCTGACTGATAAAACTTTCGGCAGGGTGATCGCTGCCCTGGCGGCGCACGCTGATCTGGTTTGCGCCCGATTGGAAGGCAGCCATCTGCGAAAATTCCGGATTGTTTTCGCGGAAGGTCTTGTACTGGTCATAGGAGAAGAGCGACCAGTCGTCCTGCATGCCGCCGTTGATGCAGCAGTTCTCTGTATCGCCTACGCGCCATAGCTCACTGGGATTTGCCACAGGAAGCGACTTCAACAGCACCGCATGGACCAGCGTGAAGATCGCGGTCGTAGCTCCAATGCCGAGCGCCAGGGTCAAAATCGCTGTGGCAGTAAATCCGGGAGCCTTGCGAAACTGCCGCAATGCATAGCGAATGTCTTCGAGAATTGCCTGCATGTGTTCTCCTTACGTGGTCCGCAGTGTACTTGTTCCAAACTTCGCGACCAAAAGAATTGTCATCCTGAGCGGAATTTGGAGTATTTTTGCGTCAAATGGAGTCGAAAGAGCTGCTTTTCTCGTCCTTAACCACAAATCTGCATAAAATACTTCGATTCCTGCTTGCCGACGCTTGTACGATCCGTGTGCTGAAAGGAGAAAAAACGGATCCTTCGCTTCGCTCAGGATGACAGGCTTATGCCAGGTATTTCAGAAACGTCACACTCACTATTCATTGCGTAATGTCTTTGCCGGATCAATCGAGGCTGCCCTCTGTGCGGGAAACAGCCCCGCCAGGCCGCCAATGGCGAGCAGTGCAGCCATGGCAATGCCCAGCGAGGACATAACCCCGCCGCCAAAAGACGAGAACTGCTGCTTAAGCATCGCTGTGGCAAAGATCGACATGGCGATACCAATCGCAAGACCAATGCCAACCCATGCCAACGCACCCTTCATCACCAGGCGAACCACCTGGCTTCGCTGTGCGCCCAATGCCATGCGGATACCAATCTCATTCGTGCGCTGCTCGGTGACATAGCTGATCAGCCCGTAAATTCCAACCAGAGCCAGCACTAACGCCAGCCCGGCAAAGGCCGTCAGCAGCCAGACAATCAGTCTTCTCGATGCCAACGAAGCATCTACCCGCGATTCCAGCGTGCTGATTCCAAAGGCCGTCTGTGCCGGATCTGCCACAGCAATCGCGCGGTTCATCGCCGATGTCAAAGCAAGCGGCTCGCCATCCGTGCGCACCACAAAGTTCGCCATCACGTTTGGCCCCTGTGAAATTGGATAGTAACGCATGCCATCGCTCACATCCTCTTCAAGCGAATCGGGACGGACATCAGCCGCCACGCCCACCACTTCAACCCATGGGCCATTGGAAACATCGCGCAGGTGCTGGCCAATCGGATTCTGGTTCGGCCAATACTTCTTCGCCAGTTTCTGGTCGATCACCACCACGGGCTGGGTGTTCGAGCGGTCATCCGTGCTGATCCAGCGTCCGGCAAGCAGAGATATCTGCATCGTCTTGAGATAGTCAGCCGTGGCATAGCTCAACTGGCTGTGCGGTCCCGGGTCATTCGGCCCCAAGGGCCGCCCCTCAATGTTGAACGAGCTGGCCCCATCTTGACTGCTGAAAGGCAGAGCCGTCATAGCCGCCGCATCTTTCACACCCGGCTGCGCCTTCAGATTATCGACGACCGTATTGACAAAGCTCTCCTGTCGCGCGCGGTTGTCCTTGTATGCATCACCCGAGTAAACCACCGCGCCCGCCAACACTCCGTACGGATTGAAGCCCGGATTGATCTGCTGCATCTGCCGCAGGCTCGCCAGAAAAAGACCGGTGCCCGCCAGCAGTACAAAGGCCATCGCCACCTCGCCGATGACGAAGGCGCTACGTAGCCGCTGCTTGTCCGCAGATGCGGTCGCACTTCTTCCGCCATCATGCAACTCCAGCCGTTTCTGTGTACGTACCATCTTCACCGATGGACCAATACCGGCAATCAGGGACGTCAGCAGACCCGTCGCAGCGGTAAAGGCCAGCACCCCGAGCGACATGTCGACCGTGTAGCCTTCCGCAAGACTCTGCGGCACCATCCACAGCAGCATTCTTCCGAAGACCGGTCCCAGGCCGACCCCGATCATCGTTGCCAATCCGGCAAGCAGAAGCGTCTCGGTCAACATCTGCCGCACCAGCCGCCACGCATTTGCGCCCAGCGCGGTGCGAATGGCAAACTCCTTCGTCCGCGATGAAGCCCGCGCCAGAAAGAGTCCCGCGACGTTCGCGGAAGCAATCAGTAACACCAGCGCTACCACACCAAAGAGCACGTAGAGCGGCTTGCGCAGCGGTCCGGCGGCAAACTCAGTCAGCGGAGTTGCTGTCATCCCCCAGTTCGACAGTTGCGCAAATCCCTTCCCACCCTCACGCGTATATTCCTCACGCGACTTCGCCGCCAGGCCGTTATTGAACTGCGCAAAGTTCACGCCTGGCTGCAACCGAACCGCTGCCGTCGATCCCTCGTTGAAGCGATTGCTCAGGTCATATTCTTTGGGCTCAAGTCCCATCGGCGTCCAGACGTCCTTACCGCGCGGCCAGTCAAAATCGCTGCGCATCACGCCGATCACGCGATAGGGTTTCTGGTTCAGCATTATGGTCTGCCCGATCACATTGCGATCGCCACCAAAGACCTTCCGCCACGCGCCATAGCTGAGCACGGCTACGCTGTTCGCGCCCTTCTGATCTTCTTCGGCAGTAAATGTCCGCCCCAGAATCGGCCGCGCGCCAAAGACGTTGAACCACTGCCAGGTCACCTGCGATCCATCCAGATGCTCCGTCCGGCCATCGTGAACGATGTTGTAGCTGTCCGTCCGCCCAATCGCAGCAGCCTGCACCTGATCCTTCAACGAGGCCGCATCGGCAAAATCAGGAACGGAAACATCCGGGAAATCGAGACCGAGGTTGGCGTACTTCGTGCGCATGATGCCCACCCGCTCTGGCGCGTCCACGCCCGAGGGATGCATCAGCACCGCATGTATCACGCTGAAAATGGCCGTATTCGCGCCAATACCGAGCGCCAGCGTCACAATCGCCGTCAACGCAAAGCCGGGAGCTTTGCTCAACTGCCGCAGCGCAAACCGCAAATCCTCAAAAAAAGCCATACGGACACCTCTTCAGAGAGAGTGTCCGCACATCGGGGGCCAATCCTGCCCTCATTGGATGTCTTTTAAAATGAATGGATTCCAGCGACGGGCGGCACTCGGGAAAATTTCTGACTTGTCCAAATCCGGACGAGCCTGTCCACTTTCGGGCAGGATGATGAGCAGAAGGTTTTATTTCAATAGGACGACCGTTATGTCTATTTCAAATCGCTAAGCCAGCGCTCGCGGAATCGCCGCTTCCCAGCGGCCTTGCGCTTTCAAAATCAATTCAATCACTTCTCGCGCAGCTCCTTGTCCGCCGCGGGCATTCGTTGTGAAATGGCAGGCGGCTTTCAGCTCGGCGACTGCATCGGCTACGGCTACGGCGAGTCCTGCGCGCACGGCGATGGGCAGATCGGGCAGGTCGTCGCCCATGTAGGCGGTTTCCTCTTCGGTCACTCCGGCTTTCTGCATGCACTCTTCAAATGCGGCCTTCTTTGTTGCCTGACCGAGATAGACATAATCCACATGAACCTCGTGGGCGCGCTGTTGGACGGCGGGCGATTTGCGGCCGGTGATGAAGCCGGTTTTGATGCCCATGATGTGTGCCAGGGTCAGACCCGCGCCGTCTTTCGCATTGAAGACCTTCATTTCGAGAATTTCGCCGCCGCCGGGGGGCGAGATCAGGCAGACACCGCCATCGGTAAGAGTGCCGTCTACGTCCATGAGAAAGAGACGAATTTTTCTGGCGCGATCCAAAAGAGAGGCGGAGGGTTGTGGATTTTCTGGCATAGAGACGATTTTACCTTTTGTACTTCCGCATCTTATACCGCTTGTCTCGCAATTATTTCGCAGGTGCCGCGGGATAGAGCGTCTTCAAATCTGCTTTCGCATCTACCTTGCTGAGGCGATACATGAGCAGGGCGTCCCGTTCGGTGTTGATGGGCTGTGTGGATAGGTCGACCGTCTCACCGGGAGCATGCGCGCCTTCGCCAGTGGCTCCAATGCCTGCCAGGCCGGGTAGATATTCGGCAACGAAGGAGATGTCGCCTGCACCGCGCTTCATTGGATCGAGCTCCGGCATCTCAGCAAATCCGAGGCTCTTATTTGCGCCATTCAGTATGCGCAGAAGAGCACGGCTGTCTTCCGTGGGAGCCATCGCGGGGTAGCCTTCGCCGAATTCGATGCTCGCGTTCGTCTTCGGCAGGTGCTCGGCAACGATGGCCTTCATCTTTGCTTCCACACGATCCGTTTGTTCGTTCGAGATGGTGCGGATGTCGCCGCTTGCGTATGCGGTTGGGGAAATAACGTTGTCTTTGCCGGTGGCGCTGCCTGAGATGCCTTCGGGATCGACAGCAACAGTTGTGCCCCCGAGGACGAGGCCGACGTTGTAGGTTAGATAGTTTTCGGGAAGCTGCGTACGAAAAGCGTCGAGGATGCGCGTGACTTCATAGATAGCGCCATAACCCTTAGTGTCAGAAAAAATGGCGGAAGAATGGCCCGTTTCTCCCGTCGCTTTCAGGTGCCAGGTGATGGAGCTGCGACGGCTGACGCTGCCGTAAAAGACACCGTTCATGCGCGGCGTGCCTTCGAATTCGAGCGCCACATCGCTGTGTTTGGCAGCGGCTATCATGTCGCGGCGCGAGACGCTGGCTGGTTCGCCATGCGCCTCTTCATCGCCGCTGAGGACGATAGTAATTTCGGTCTGCTTGAGCACTCCTGCTGCCTGCATAGCTTTGAGCGCGTAGAGCATGATGACGAGGCCACCCTTCATGTCGTTGGTGCCGGGGCCGGTAGCGATGTGGCCGTTGCCCGTGCCGCTCACCGTGTAGCTCTGGAAGGGACCGTCTTTTTCGAAAACGGTATCCATATGACCGATGAGCAGCATGCGCTTGCCGCACTTGCCCGGTTCGGGGCAGGGGTGCTCGGCTACAAGCACACCGGCACGCTTGACCTCGTCCATCGGGATCCATTTGACCTGGAAGCCGAGCTCGTCAAGCTGCCCGGTGATGATTTTGCCTACGGCGCGAACGCCTTCGAGATTGCGAGTTCCGCTGTTGATCTCAACCAGCTTCTGCAAAAGATCGTTGGAAGCCTGCTCGTTGGCCTTGATGTAGCTGACCATGGCCTGCTCCGGCGCTGATAGCTGCTGGGCTTGGAGCGTCGACACTGCGAGCAGCGCCGCCGTGAGGCACACAGGAATTTTCTTGTGCATGATGAGAGTGAGGATAGCATCGGACTCAGACCCACATAACTCCCGCGACTAATTGACCCAACGCGTCATGTGGCGTTTGTTCACGTTGGTAGGATTATTGAATAGAAAAGACGGCGAGGGCAGGGGTGTGAAATTGGGTGATGGACGCAAAGTCACGATGCACAAAACTCCAGAATGTGCGGAGCGGAACCAGTTACGCACAGAAACATCTCGTTTGCTGGCCGAATGGCTGGCGTCTAAAGACGAAGTGCGACTGATATCAAAGAAAGATCCCCTTTATACAGCCAGAATCGAGGAAATGAATGCCGCAGGAGACAACTACAAGGCGGCTGAGAGCAAATTGTCCCAGCAGACCTTAACTCATGGCTGCTGGTAGGAATTTCGCAACAACCCATCAAGCAGAGGTAGCCAACTCGCCTGCTGCTTACTCGATCCGATATACTGGCGCGTTCACCTATGAAGATTCTTGTCTGCATCAAACAGGTCCCGCAAAAAGACGCTCCGCTGAAACTTAACGAATCTGGCACCTGGATTCGTGAGGACGTCTCCTATGAAGTGAATGAGCCGGACGCCTATGCCCTGGAAGAAGCCCTGCGCCAGAAAGAAAAACATGGTGGCGAGGTGGTTGTGATCACCGCTGGACCGGCGCGCTCCCAGCAGGTGCTGCGCGAGGCGTTGGCCAAGGGCGCAGATCGTGCGATTCATCTCGAAGACGACAAGTTCGTGCAGCTTGATTCGGCGAACACGGCGCGCGCCATCGCTGCTGCCGTGGCCGAGGAGAACTTCGATCTGATCGTGACCGGTCTCCAATCCGACGACTTTGGCGCAGCACAAACGGGTGTATTGCTGGCCGAAATCCTTGGATTGCCGCACGCAACCATCATCATCGGCATTGAAAAGACCGATTCCGGACTGCATTTGAAACGGGAGTTGGAGGCCGGCCATTATCAGTTCATCGACATGCCAACGCCGGCGGTCCTGACGATCCAGAGTGGTATTAATAAGCTGCGCTACGCCAGCCTGATTGGCATTAAGCAGGCCAAAAACAAGCCGTTACGCAAGGTTGCCTGGGCAGAGGTTGAGCCGAAGTTCAGTAAAAACCTGCAGCAGATTGAGCGTCTATACATTCCCGTAAAGCAGAAAAAGACTGAAATGATCGACGGGCCGGCTGCCGAAGTAGCGCGCAAAGTCACCGAGTATCTCAAAAACACCGCGCGCGTGATTTAATTGTTTGACAGAGGGCTAACCCTCGCCAATTTCTTTAGGAGATTTGAGCACGATGGCCAACTTGAACATTCCCGAAGAGGAACGCAATCTGACCCCCAATGAGGTGGAGGCTCTCGACAAGAGACGCCAGTGGGGGGTCACGTATCAAGTCATCGCAGGACAGTTCGCCTTCTTTGCCGTGCTGCTCACCGTATGGTCGGGCCAGGATGCGACCTACTCGCCCGGCGCTCTTCATCCGATGCTTTACTACAACATTCTTGCGGGCCTGCTGGCGCTTGTGTTTGGCGGATACGGGACGTATCTGAAGCGTGGGCGTCCGGAGTTTTCCAGCCTCTAGTTTTATCAAGAATTTAAAGCGGCTTGACCAAGGGGGGCTTCGGCTCCCCTGAGGTGTGTATGGCAGACACCATTCTTGTCGTCGCAGAACAGCGGGAAGGTAAGCTCAACCGCGTCTCCTTTGAAACCATTTCAGCCGCACAGGCCATCTCCAAAGAGACGGGCTGGCCGGTCGAAGTCGTGCTTGCAGGCAGCGGTATTGGCTCACTTGCTCAGGAACTGGCTGGCAAGGCTGTGGGACGAGTCTATGCATTGGAAGCTCCTTCGCTTGCTGCCTATACCTCGGACGCTTACGTCTTCGCGCTCAAGCACTTCATCCGAGAGAAGCAGCCAAAGTTGGTACTCTTTCCCCATACCTATCAAGTACGCGATTTTGCGCCGCGGCTGGCGCTGGCTCTTGATCGCACGCTGATCTCCGACTCAATTGGCTATAAGTATGAGAATGGCAAGCTGCTTTTCACCCGGCAGATGTTTCAGGGGAAGTTTGCGGCCGATGTTTCGTTTGCTGGAGATGGGCCATGGCTGGCTACGATCCAGATTGGGGCGTTTCGTGGCGATCAGGCCGAAGCTGGGTCCGCTTCCGTGGAAAATGTAACCGCTGCGGGCGCAGAAAGTGCACCGCGTGTAACTCCGCACGAGGTCTTTCAGGAAGCGAAACAGGCTGTCGATCTCTCGCAGTCAGAAGTCATTGTCGCCGTCGGCCGCGGCATCAAGGAGCAGAAGAATCTCGCACTTGCCGAAGAACTGGCCAAGGCGCTTGGCGGCGAAGTGGCTGCTTCGCGTCCAATCTGCGACAACGGCTGGCTCCCTTTGGAGCGGCAAATCGGCTCGTCGGGACAGACGGTGGCTCCGAAGCTCTATGTGGCGCTCGGGATCAGCGGTGCGATTCAGCACATCGTTGGCATGAAAGGCTCGCGCACGATTGTCGCGATCAATAAAGACCCGGAAGCGCCGATCTTTGAGATTGCGGATGTCGGCGTGGTGGGGAATTTGTTCGATGTTGTACCTGCGCTGACGGAAGAGATTAAAAAGGCCAAGGCGTAGGCCTCATTAATGCCCTGACTTGAGTCGAACGAGCTGAATAAATTTTTTAGAGAATGCTATTTGCAATGCAACGATCTTAACGAGAGAGCAAGTCAAACGCTTAGGATAAGCCAATGGACGATGCTGCAAAGCTAAAGCAGATAGCGATAACGACGGGCGCTTGGACTGCAATTGTGCTCTCAGTTTATTCGGTATTCGTGATCCTCAATACTTGGTTCCTCGTGCCGAATGATCCTTCCAAAACCCCATCTCAAAACTTAACAGTGAAACTTGAGATTATAGTTGCTTTCGCAGCAACTTTAATCGTTCTTTTAGTCTTCGCAAGGTGGGCTTTTGCAAAACGCAGACAGCACGGCAACTCAAAGTGATCTATTACAAATACAACATGTTTAGTCCTTGTTCAAAACGTGGTTTCTAAAATACAACTATGAGTTCTATAGGCGCGAAGCGCGTATGCCTGGACGGCTAGTCCCATGATCACTTTTCGTAAACCGATTGAAGGTATTGACCGACCGCAGATGGAAGCCGATGTTGTCATCATCGGCGGTGGGCCTGCTGGTATGGCCTGTGCGTTGCGCCTCTCTCAACTTATTGACGAGCACAATGCAGGCCATCCTGACTCGACCCTTTCGAAGGACAACATTTACGTCCTCGAAAAAGCACGCGAGATCGGGCAGCATTGTCTTTCCGGGGCGCTTCTCGACCCTCGTTCGATGCGTGAGCTGTTGCCTGGTTTCGAGGCGGAAGCACCGATCGATGCCGAGGTGACGAAAGAGTCGGTCTATTTTCTCACCAAAGACAAAGCCCGCAAGTTTCCTATCGTTCCTCCACCGTTGCGCGACCATGGCAACTATGTCATTTCCATCAATAAGTTCGTGAAGTGGCTTGGACAGAAAGTGGAAGAGGCTGGCATCACAGTTTTTACCGGCTTTGCCGGGTCGGAGTTACTTTTTGAAGACGATAGTCGGGATTCTGAGCTCGCGCGTGTAACGGGCGTTCGTACCGATGATAAGGGCGTCGATAAGCAGGGACAGCCGAAAGCAAATTTCGAACCCGGCTATGATCTGCGCGCGAAGATTACAATTCTGGCCGAGGGCACGCGCGGCAACTGCGCTAAGCAACTGATTGGCCGGCTGGAGCTGGAAGATTTCTATCATGCGCAGACGTATGGTGTCGGGATTAAGGAGTTGTGGGAGATTCCTGCGGGCCGCGTCGCCAAGGGTGAAGTGATTTACACGTTGGGCTATCCGCTGACGACGCGTGAGTATGGCGGTGCGTGGATTTATGGCATCTCGGACACGAAGGTTTCTGTTGGATATGTGACGGGGCTCGATTACGAGGACCCCAGAACTGACCCACACCACGTCTTTCAGGATTTCAAGGAACACCCGTTGGCACGCCGCCTTCTTGAAGGCGGCAAGATGATCCGCTACGGAGCGAAGACGCTTCCCTATGGCGGATGGCTTACGATGCCGCGCATCTATGGCAACGGCTGGATGATTCTTGGCGACTCGGCCAGCTTTCTCAACTCGCAGCGGCTCAAAGGGATTCATCTTGCTATCAAGAGCGGCATGTTGGCGGCGGAGACCGCCTTCGATGCGTTACTTTCCGGCAATACTTCGGCGGACACGCTCAGCGAATATAAAGCCGCTGTCGATGCAAGCTGGATCAAAGAGGAGCTGTATCCCGTTCGCAATTTCCATCAGGCTTTTGAGCACGGTCTCTATGAAGGTCTGGTAAAAGCAGGTATTCAGCAGCTGATGCGTGGCAGCAACCTTGGACCCGATTACAAAAATGAAGCGGGCTATTTACGCATGAGACATGCGGATGCATTGAGCCCATATGGCGATGGGCGCGCGCATTTTCTGGGCAATGCAAAGGGCGATGGCAAGCTGACCTTCGACCGCCTCACCGATGTCTATCACTCGGGTACGCGCCATGAAGATGACCAGCCGGTGCATCTTGTTATCGAAGACCTGGATATTTGTAACAGCCGCTGTGGCAAAGAGTTTGGCAACCCTTGCCAATACTTCTGTCCGGCCGCTGTTTACGAAATGGTTGAATCCCCGGAATCGTCATCCGGCAAGCAATTGCACATCAACTTCGCCAACTGCGTGCACTGTAAGACTTGCGATATTATGGACCCCTACCAGATCATCAACTGGGTGCCACCGGAAGGCGGCGGTGGTCCCAACTACGACGGGTGCTGACCGCACGGGCGGGCGCGCCTTCGGCGCCAATCTGGGGTAGAGCAACTTCCATGACTTCGATCTTCATTCGCGACGCAACCACCGACGACGTTCCCGCGCTGCGTGACCTGATCGAACGATCGGTGCGCGAATTGCAGGCGGGTTGGTATACGCCTGAGCAAATTGAGGCCGCCGTTCATTCAGTTTTCGGTGTAGACATGCAGCTCATTGATGACGGCACGTACTATGTCGCCGAGATCGGCGGGCAGATTGCCGGATGCGGAGGCTGGAGCAAACGCGGTACCCTCTACGGCGCCAGCCACTACGATCACTCGCGGAACGATGTTATGCTTGATCCGGATCGTGACCCGGCGCGTATTCGCGCATTCTTCACGCATCCGTCGTTTGCTCGGAAGGGCGTAGGGCGGGCGCTGCTTGAAGCCTGCGAAGAGGCTGCGCGCAAAGCTGGTTTTCGTAGCATGGAGATGGCCGCTACATTGCCCGGTGTTCCGCTGTACGCCGCACATGGTTACGACGCGTTTGAAACATTTGATGTTCCCTTGCCGGGTGGACATTCCATTCAGGTCCGCCGCATGGCAAAGCAGATCAAGTAGTTACCGAGGACAGTTGCTTTGCGCAGCGATTCGTGCCAAAGTACCAGCAGTTTCGTCCACGTGTTTGCCCATAAACGGTTAGCAATCAAAAGTTACAGGAGCATTTCTCTATGGCTCGAATCTCCTGCCCATGGTGCTCTGAATTTGCGTCGGTCCGGCGTTCTCACAGACGCTTCTGGGACCTGCCCAGATATCTTCTGGGTAAGCGTCCTTACCGCTGCAAACTTTGCGGACATCGCTTTTACCAGCGCGGAGTGACCCTGCCACCCTCTTCAAAGGCAGTGTCGACTTCGAAACAGTGATTGGGCCGGGCGGTGTCAGCTATCCGCCAATATGCACCATACTGCGCGAGGGCTTCAGAAATCCGGGCTCGCCGATGTGATGGCGGGCTTCTTTCTGCTCCACGGTGAAGCGAATGAACGCTGCCACCTCTTCATCGGTTGCCCCACGCCGCATGCGACCGTAAAGATCATGATCGAACTGGGAAAACAGACATGTTCGGATCTTGCCGTCCGATGTGAGACGAATGCGGCTGCAATGTCCGCAGAAGGCCTGCGAAACCGGAGCGATGATGCCGATTTCACCGATGCCATCATCAAATGTGTAGCGCTGTGCCGTCTCGCTCAGCATGTTTGCCTGTAAGGGCACAATTGGACGAAACGTATGCAGCCGTTCCAGCACTTCCGGCACAGGGATAACGGTTGCCGGTGTCCAGAGACGATCTTCCTCTAACGGCATGAATTCGATAAAGCGTACGATCACGCCTTCATCGCGTGCGAATTTCGCGAAAGGAACGATCTGGTCTTCGTTGAATCCGCGCAGCAGCACGCAGTTCACTTTTACCGGCCCAAGCCCCACGCGTTGCGCGGCGCGAATACCGGCAAGTACCTTATGGAAGCTGCCCGGAACGCGCGTTATGCGCGCGAAAATATCCGGGTCCACTGCATCCATGCTGACCGTGACGCGGCTCAGCCCGGCGTCTTTCAGTGGTTGTGCCATCCCGGCCAGAAGATGGCCGTTCGTGGTGAGCGCAAGGTCGAGCGGCGCATGATCGACAGCTGTCCTCAGTTTGGCGAGTTCACGCACTAATTCCGGCAGGCTTTTGCGGAGAAGAGGCTCTCCGCCAGTCAGCCGTACTTTCTCAATACCAAGGTCTACGAAAATGCGGACGATGCGCAGGTAGTCTGCGACCGGCAGCTCGGCATACTGTGCCCCGTCGTTGCCGGTCCGGCAATAAACACACTTGTAGTTGCAGCGGTCGGTTACCGATACGCGCAGATCAGTGATGGCACGCCCGTGCTTGTCAATCAGGCGCGAGCTGCTTTCCTGTTGAGCCATCTGCGAATTGGGAATGGTCAAGGTGGCCATCAGTGACTGCTATCTAGCTTATTTGATGCGAGGGTAAACGCGCGGATACAAGGTTTACTTCGATGACCGGATCGGCGTAAGTGTGTTCTTATTTTCCGGAGCCCTTGGATCTACGCCAAAATCCCATACATCCAGGTTCACATCCTGTGGGGAAAGGACTTCCATCAGAGCATATTCGCCAAAACTCAGTGGCTCCTTGGGCACGACTTTCATCCAGTGGCCTCCGGGCATGAGCTGCGAGGTGGTTTCAACGATATCCTCGGAGTGAGAAACCTTCCCCAACATACTAATGTTCATTGCGCCAATGACGCGCAGATTGCGTCGCACCTGCACCCTCACAATCACATAACGGCTATTGGGCGAGCTGTAGTTGTTCTTATCCTTCGTCGCGCTCGCTCCGTGGGTGTCCACTTTTAATGCGTCGTCAGGAGGCGAGTCATCATCGTTTGTGTCGAGGCTGACGTAAAGCTCCGGCTGACTGACATGCAGCTGAATTTTGGCGCGGGCACCGTCGATCTGGATCAATTGCTTGGAACCGCCCATGGGATTTATGGCGGCTTTCAGCACATTGTGGCCAAGGTTTTTGTTAATGTCTCCATTGCTCTGTTCCAGATGAATCAGTTCCGGAGTGCCTTGGAATGTATCCAGTCCCCAGACGCCGCTTTCGTCAGGGAGTCTCAAACCCGGCAATAGGACCGGCATGCGTGCAAGTTCGGCCGCGCGTTCCTGCTGCTCCTCTTTGTCGATGGCAGCCGCTTCACTCTGTGCCGACTTCTCACGCGCCGCTTCTGCGGCCGCCAATGCTCCCGGAGCATGGTCCTTGTTCCACTGTTCGGTCGCTGGCCAGTCGATCATATCTTTCGGTATTTCTTCCCATTCGCCTCCGCGCTCGGCGCTTTTGTAACGGACGCGGTCCCCGGCGACTTCATATTGGGTGACGACCTGGTAGGAACCATCCTTCAGAATGAGGCGCTTGTTCACGGTCTGCGTAAAACCGGGCAGCAGAGAGAAGACCAGCACAGCCATCAAGATGGGAACGAAGCGTTTCATGGGCCGTCTTTTAGACGAAGGCGCGTCCTTCAGCGTTACGTATGTTCTTTTTTATATCCCAGAAAGGCTCCTGCAGCGGAACTTGTTCGGACTGGCTGAAATATCTCACTCTTTCTTTCTCTGAAATTTCCGGGTAGAATCAATTGTGCCTACCTGGTACGCCAATCAAAACCACAAGAAAAAGGTGAAGCAGCGATGTCCGCAAAGTACATCTTTGTGACCGGCGGGGTTGTATCCAGCTTAGGAAAGGGTTTATCCGCAGCATCGATCGGCTGCCTGCTGGAAGCGCGAGGATTGAAGGTCAATCTGATGAAGTTTGACCCTTACCTCAATGTCGACCCAGGAACGATGTCGCCCTTTCAGCATGGCGAGGTCTTCGTCACCGACGACGGTGCGGAAACCGATCTCGACCTTGGCCACTACGAGCGTTTCACCCATGCGCGCCTGACCCGCGATAACAACCTCACCACCGGTCGCATCTACGAACAAATCATCACCAAGGAGCGCCGGGGCGACTATCTCGGGAAAACCGTCCAGGTCATCCCCCACGTCACCAATGAAATCAAGAACGCGATGCGCAAGGTTGCGGCCGATTGCGATGTCGCCCTGGTAGAAATTGGCGGTACGGTCGGCGACATCGAATCGTTGCCGTTTCTTGAAGCTATCCGACAGATGCGACAGGAGTTAGGGCGTGAAAATACGGTTTTTGTCCACGTCACCCTGGTTCCCTGGATCAGTGCCGCGCAGGAGTTGAAGACAAAACCAACACAGCACTCGGTCAAAGAGATGCTGTCGATAGGAATCCAGCCAGACATTCTACTCTGCCGTAGCGATCGTCCCCTCTCGCGCGAGATTAAGAGCAAGATTGCGCTCTTCTGCAATCTGGAAGAGAAGGCTGTGATTACGGCCAAGGATGTGGACTCAATTTATGAGGTGCCGCTCTGCTTTGCACAAGAAGGTGTGGACGCGCTGGCGCTTAGATATCTGCATCTGGAGACTCGCGAGCCTGATCTCAGCCGCTGGAGCGATCTCGTCCAGCGCTGCTACAACCCCCAGGATGAAGTCTCGATCGCCATTGTCGGCAAGTATGTCGAGTATGAAGACAGCTACAAATCCCTGAAAGAAGCGCTGGTTCACGGGTCGCTTGCACACAACCTGAAGTTACGGGTGACCTGGATTGAAGCCGAGGGCCTCGAAGCTTCGAACTACAAAGAGCAGCTCAAAGACTTTGACGGGATTTTGGTTCCCGGCGGCTTCGGCAAACGCGGCATTGAAGGCATGCTCAATGCCATCCGCTATGCCCGTGAGAACAAAGTGCCTTACTTCGGCATTTGCCTGGGTATGCAGACGGCATGTATCGAGTTTGCGCGTAACGTTTGTGGCCTACATGGCGCAAACTCCAGCGAATTCGACCCCTCGACTCCGCATCGCGTGATTTACAAGCTGCGTGAACTAACGGGCGTGGAAGAGATGGGAGGAACCATGCGGCTCGGCGCATGGACCTGTGTTTTGCAGGAGAATTCACTCGCGTCAAAGGCATACCACGCAACAGAAATCAGCGAACGCCATCGTCATCGCTATGAGTTCAATCGCGAATACGAAGCACTGCTGACTGGAGCTGGGCTGCGCATTACGGGGACAACCCCGGATGCGACGTATGTCGAGATCGTGGAGATTCCGGATCATCCGTATTTCCTTGGCTGCCAGTTCCATCCCGAATTCAAGTCGAAACCACTTGAGCCGCATCCGCTCTTCAGTTCATTCATCAAGGCGAGCTATGCGAACCGGATCAGCGTCGGTGACAATACCTCCAGCACAGCTTTGCCGCAGATTACCGTGGCACGATAGGTCAAAAAGAGAGCGGCAGATACATTCGTGATTTGCCGCTCCCTCATCAAAGCTCCCATGAGCGCTCCAACGTTGCACCCCGTGACCACATCTCGAAAGTCCAGCGTCGGCAAGGTCCTACTAGCCTTGCTGTTAGGTCTGATCGTCGGCGTCGGAGCATTCGTGCTGTTTGTTCGCCACGCCACAAAGGGCGCCTGGAATGAATTCGCTGCAAAAATAACCGGACGCAGCCTTGCTATCGATACTTCTCTTCCAACGGTTGTGACCAAGATTCAGCGGCTGCAGCGGCTTGAGACGGTTGTCTACAACATGGATAAAGTCGTCGAGGGCACACGTGAGAATGCGTATCTGCCCAATTTTATTGCCGGCGACAGACTGCTGCTGGTTGTTCATGGACAGACGGTTGCTGGCATCGATTTAAGCCATCTGCAGCCGAGTGACGTTCAGATCCATGACCGCGACATTCACGTTCATCTGCCACAGCCGGAAGTCTTTGCTACGACACTCGACAATTCGAAGACCCGTGTGTATTCACGCGAAACAGGCCTGTTTGTTGCTGCCGATCCGAATCTTGAGACAGAGGTGCGAGCTAAGGCCCAGCAGGACTTGCAGCAGTCAGCGCTGGCGGATGGGATTCTCGATACTGCCCGCAAGAATGCCAGCGCTACGCTTACGACGATGCTGCTTGGGCTGGGATTTGAGCAGGTGCAGGTCGACTAAGTAGTTCTGTCTCTGCTTGCCGCCAACCCTAGACGATGGATTTTACAACGCCCCCGTCGACACGAATGGCAGATCCTGTTGTTGCGGAAGCGGCCTCGCTACACAGGAAAACCACCATCGCCGCAACCTCCTCAGGCGTCTCAAAGCGTTTCAGCAGGCTAGTAGGCCGCATGTGCTCAAAAAAGTCACGGGCTACATCTTCTTTACTCTTCCCCTGCTGGCTAGCTAAACCCTCAACAAAAGTGGAGACACCTTCGCTCTCTGTCGGTCCCACCAACACCGAATTTACGGTGACACCACTTGCTGGGAAGGATTCTGCAATGCCGCGCGCAACGGCGATTTGCGCCGTCTTTGTTACGCCGTAATGCACCATTTCGGCGGGAATTTGCAGTGCGGACTCGCTGGATATAAAGATGACGCGGCCCCACTTTCCTTCGAGCATTCCCGGCAAATAATGGCGGGTGACTCGGATGCCCGACAGCACATTCGCCTCAAAAAAGCGTATCCATTCTGCATCCGTAATCTCAAGAAACGGAGTGGCTTCGAAAATTCCAAGATTGTTCACGACGATGTCGAGGTCTTTCACGCGAGCAAAGAGCTTTTCGTTACCCTCTTTTGTGGTAAGGTCGGCTGCAACTCCGTCAACCTTTCCTTCGATCTCGCTGACGGCCTTGTTCACGCGCTCTTCTGTGCGACCATTTACGTATACAAACGCTCCCTCGCGTGCAAGAAGCTTGGCAATGGCAAATCCGATGCCCGCTGTTGAACCCGTAACCAGTGCCCGCTTGTTTCTCAGACCTAAATCCATGATTCGCTCCCGCCTGTTCTCAGAGAAGTAGATTACCCAAAAGGCGCCAACGATGCAGGGTAACGGCAGTCGTGCTAAGGCTGTTCTGTTCGCTATCCCCGCCGCCAGGACTGATAAACTGATTCAGAAGCCATGTTTGAAAACCTTTCAGAAAAGCTGCAGCGCGCGTTTAAGAACCTTCGTGGGCAGGGCACCATCACCGAAGAGAACATCAGTGACGCCCTGCGTGAGATCCGCGTCGCGCTGCTCGAAGCCGACGTAAACCTGAATGTCGTCAAGGACTTGATCGAACACATTCGGGCCAAGGCCGTCGGGCAGGAAGTCATGACGGCTCTTTCACCGACCGAGCAGGTCATCAAGATCGTCCGTGACGAGTTGGTCGCGCTGCTTGGCAAAGATACGGCACGGTTTCAGTTTGCCTCAAAACCTCCTACGGTGATCTTGATGGCTGGACTCCAGGGGTCAGGCAAAACGACGACCTCGGGCAAGCTGGCGGCCTGGCTGCAGAAGGGCGGCCACCGGCCCATACTGGTTTCGGTGGACGTATATCGTCCGGCGGCGCGCGAGCAACTGAAAGTTGTCGCCAAATCGATCAAGGCCAATCTCTATGAGGGCGATACGAAGGGCGAGCCTGCTGGCACGGCGCTTGTTGAGCGGCTGGCCAAGGAAGCACGCCGCGAGGCTATCATCTCCGGTTGCGATACGCTCATCGTCGACACTGCGGGCCGTTTGCACATTGATGAAGACCTGATGGGCGAAATGGAGTCGCTCAAGAAGCTGCTCAACCCGCAGGAAATCCTCTTCATTGCCGATTCGATGACCGGCCAGGATGCGGTTAAGTCCGCTGACGAGTTCCATAAGCGGCTGGCGCTGACGGGTATCATTCTGACGAAGATGGACGGCGATGCGCGCGGTGGTGCAGCGCTCTCGATTCGCCATGTTACGGGGCAGCCGGTGAAGTTCATCGGCATGGGCGAAAAACCGGATGCCTTTGAACCATTCCATCCCGACCGCATTGTGAGCCGCATTCTCGGCATGGGCGACATCATGACGCTCATCGAGAAGGCGGAAGAGAAGCTCGACCGCAAGAAGTCCGAAGAGTTTGCCCAGAAGGCGCTCTCAGGAGACGGCTTCTCGCTTGAAGACTTCCGCGATCAGCTACGCCAGATTCGCAAGCTCGGCTCGCTGCAGAGCATCATGAAGATGTTGCCCTCGGTCGGTCCTTTGGCGGGCATGCAGCAAATGGCCGATCAAGTGGATGAGAACCAGTTTGTGCGCGTCGAGGCGATCATTAATTCGATGACCGCCAAGGAACGCAATCATCACGAGATCATCTCCGGCAGTCGTCGCAAGCGTATCGCCGCAGGCTCCGGAACATCGGTGCAAGAAGTAAATCAGCTCTTACGGCAGTATGCGCAGATGCGCAAGATGTTCAAGAATGTGGGCAAAGGCGGCATGCTGCAGCGGCGCGCCATGGGGATGCTGGGCGGAATGCGCGGCGGTTTTGGACGGTAAACTCCGATGATTGACCTCGACCATCGCTTGCAGGATCAGCTCGACGAGATTACGGCGAACACGCGCACCTTGGTGCAGCCAGAGCGTTTGGCTATTAGCGAGCAGGCTGTGGCTGATTTATTCGCCAGCGGAATTGAGCAACAAATTCTTCCTGTAGGCGCTAAAGCGCCGGAGTTTGCGCTGCCCGATGCATCAGGGCGAATCGTAAGATCATCGGACCTGCTGGCGTTGGGGCCATTGGTCATCGATTTCTTCCGCGGGCGCTGGTGCCCTTACTGCGTCACCGAACTTGAGGCCTGGCGCGATCTTTATTCTGTAGTTCGCGAATCAGGCGCTCTGCTGATTGGGATTTCTCCACAGACAGTGCGGCAGAGCGACTTTACGGCGGGCCAGCATGAGCTTCCCTTCCCTCTGCTGCACGACGCGCATTGCGATGTAGCGCAGCAATTTGGGCTGGCATACAAGGTTCCTCCGTTCCATCAGCAATATTTCCGCAGCATTCTGGTCAATGTGCCGTTTGTGAATGGAGATGAGAGCTGGCTGCTTCCTCTGCCAGCTACCTATGTGCTCGGGCAAGACGGAACTGTGCTGTATGCGGAAGCCTATGCCGACTTTCGCGTTCGCCCAGAACCGGGTGAGGCATTGAGGCATCTGCCAGCTCGTTAGCGCATCCTGTCACATTTTCTATCACTCGCCTTACTGGAGAAAGGCGATTCTCGCATCAGCTATCACTCACCTTATGTTGCCTTAACGTAGTGCAAGTGTGCGAGCTTAAAAAGGGCCGTGCCAATGCGTCTCCGATCCGTCTCCGTTAGAGCGACTTGCCACGCAATCAGCAGGGTTGCGGTGCTCCACGCGACGAGCCAAGGAATGCTCCATGTGAGCATGGCAAACCGGTTCCAGGCAGGGATCAAAAGCAGCGAAGGTGTGGTACAGAGCAACGGTCGCAAAATTCCTTGGATTACAAAATTTCGGCGTGATATGGCAATGGCAGATTGCGTGTATCTCATACTGAGTGTTAGGTGCAATCCCATGCTTACTAAAGCTCCGATCACGGTTCCAATCGCGACTCCAACCGCGCCAATTCTCTGCACGAGATACAGACTAACGCAAATATTGACCAACGCCTCCGCAATGGCCGCGATGGTTGCCAAATGTTGTTTCCCCGTCGCGATGACCGCAAGGGAATAAGGGTATGCCAGTTGACGGATTACATTTCCGAGAATGAGGACCTGGAGAAAATATATGCTCTGTGTTGCATAGCTGCGGCCTATCCAAAGTTTCAACACCGGGTAAGCCCCAAACACAAGAGGCAACCCAAACAGACAAAGAAGGAGAGTGCAGTATCGTGTAGCTTCGATCGTCAATTTTCCAGTTTGATGGCGGGTCTGCTGAGCTTGCAGTGAGGATACGGCAGGCACGAGCGGGCTAAATATGCCACCTATTACGAGCATCATAAAGTTCGTAGCTGTTGACGCAATACCGTAATACCCAGTATTTCTGTAATCATAGCGAGCGACAATCAGAACATCCAATCCGCTAATGAGTAGGCCGGCAATCACCCAGATGGAGAGGACGCCACTGTATTTCACGAGGCGTCCTGCTGTTGTCCAGCTAACGAGCCTCGGGCCAAAGTCGGCACGATCGCTGGCGTATATCTTCCATCCCAAAAACTGGCCAAGCGCAGTCGCCAGATTGAAAGCGGTAAGTACCCAAACGAGTTGAAGCAACTCTCCATGCATTAGGAGCATGACGGCCAAGACTGCAGATGAAAGGAGCTTGCTGAGCATAGACAACACAGTGGGAAAGCCATACCTCTGGAGTCCCGTGAAAACGGCCAGAAAGGGGCCAAAAGGCAATGCGACCACGGTCGACAACCCTATGGCGAGAATGCCCATCCGGACATCGCCAATCAGGAAAGAAGGCATTTGGTGGAAGAGTTGTGGCACGCGCCATGCGATCAGAAGAATGACAAGGGCTCCCAAAAGCGCGCTGATACAGAGGATCACAACGGAACTGCTAAGCATGCGGCTGCTCGTTGCGCGATCATCGAGTGCATCGTACTCTGCCACAAACTTGGCAACCGCGGTCTGCAGTCCAAATCCAACAAGCTGATATACGCACTGCATTGCAGAATCAAAACCCAAGCGCCATACTCAGCCGGCTCCATGCGATGCACAGTGCCTAGTAGCCAAGACTGTATGACTTTGGCGTGATTTCAGCGAAGGCTGTCCGAATGAATATGCCGAATGTGGATCGTTCGTAAGGCTACGCAGCCTTCGAAATGGATCGTCGCTGTTGCGCGGGAGCCAACATCTGAATCTTGTTTCATCGGCAATGATCTGGTAATACTGCTCTTAATGAATCGAATTCTTAAACGCATTGGAAAAACCTCGCTGGCTGCCCTCGGAAGGGTCATATCTGGGTTTGATCGCGCTTATCTTGGCGATGACATTCCCGATAATGCGAGGTCTTCATGGGAAGCCTATCTCAGCGAAATACAACCCGGTCTTCGTATCCTTGAAATTGGGAGCAGGGAAGTTATCGGGCCATCGAGCGTTCGCCACTTATTTGGCGGTTCTGAATATGTCGGCTTTGATTACTACCCCGGAAGCAATGTTGATGTGGCCGGAGATGTTCACCAGTTATCTTCCTACTTTTCTCCCGATGAAAAATTCGACCTCATCTTTTCTCTGGCGTGTTTTGAACACTTTGCCATGCCATGGATCGTTGCGCCCCAAATCGCCAAGATGCTCAAAGTTGGCGGAATCGTCTATGTTGCAACCCACTTTTCGTATGCCGCCCATGAGCGGCCATGGAACTTTTTTCAGTTCAGCGATATGGGTCTGCGAGTCTTATTTCCCGAATGCATGGGATTTGAATGTATAGCTGCTGGGATGTCTGATCCCATTGTCGGGCGGTTTTCATCGTTGGCTGCCGAATGGGATCGCTACAAGCCGATTCGAGCCATGTATGGTAGTAGTCAATATTTCGGTCGAAAAGTGCGAGAGGTGGAGAATTTCGATTGGAAGCAGGTATCTATCCCTGAAGTTGTCGGAGGAACTAGCTATCCCCTTCCGCGCCGTTAGTTGCACGTCGTACAGATAGCTCCTGAAACCGCGGTGCATGTACCGATCACCGGAGGAGGTCCCGCGGATTTTATGCAGGCAAGCTGCCCCGCTGTCGCTATTCCGCTGCTAGCGTATACCAGTGAGTTCCCCATTTATCTACGGATTGAATCTAGACCGGAAGTATACGTGGCCCCTTCAGAAATCCGTATATTCCTATGTACCCGTGGGCCAACAAGTAGCAGAAACTTGAAACAAATGTAAATAAAACTGCCTGCTGGGTTGAACGCACGCCTACAAAGACGATGAATGAAATCTGAACAACCAGCAGGAGAACAATCTCAAGAATTGTGCCACGCCAGAATACCCACTTTCTCGCACGGTTCATGATCCACATTAACCCAGCAATATAGTTTATACATGCGCCGCATACTATCCAGCCCACTGCGCCTTGCAAACCACCGTATTTGGGACCGAGGAGCCATAAAAAAAGTTTCGGCATAGAAAATCCGAGGAGAATTACTGGCGCACAGCAGAGTGCTGCTAATCCCACAAGTCCTATGTAAGTTGCTAGAAGACGTTCCCGGCTTAGACGCGCGATATATGGCTCAATTACGACTACATTAAAAGTCATGAGTACTGAAAATAACTGACCGAGTTTGCTCAGCGCTGCTACCTGGGCAATGCTAACGGTATTTCCGAAAATACTGATAAGGAACAGCGAGATTTGCGCCTGAAATGCAGCAAAAACTATGGCTGGGATTGCCGGCAGGACATACCGAAGGACTTCTTGGTCTATTGCGGGACTCTCATGATTCGGCCATTCAAGATAGTTTCGACTTTTCCTCTCCAGCAGGCTCCCATTGACTGCGATATTGAGAGCCATCAGAATAGCGGCAACCCATGCATTTAATATACCTGTGAGCCAGCATGCGACATAGGCAATAAGTCGCCCTACGCCAGAGAGAGTTTGGGGGAGATAGAAATCGCGCAACCGGCCAAAAAGAAACAGCGGCGCCGAGTAACACGACAGTTGACCGCTTGAGTAAAGAGCAACCAGTACAGACGCCAGCAGAAGGGTTATCACATACCAGTGCCAATGGTGCCTGTATGTGATTGCAACAAATGCAAGAGTTGCGAACGGCGCGAGAATAAGGAATGTGCGGTCCCGTAAATGCTTCGTGGCACGTACATATCGGCCCACAAGCGCGCGATCGTTACGTCTGTCCCCCACCAACGGAATAATCGTCGTAGAGATTCCAAGATCCATGAGGGTGTTCATGGTCAACTGAAAGCCGGACGTGAGACCAAACTGAGCCCATGCTTCGACGCTCAGGCAGCGAACCAGTAGTAGACCAATCAGAACTTGGACTCCCTGGAGTGCACCTTGGCCTAGAAAGAAACTGGAAATGATCCTGACTGCGCGGCTTCCGCGATACAACAGCGTGTTTTTTGTGACGGTAGGCTCGAGAATTCTTGAAAACTCTGAGTCAAACTCTCCAAGTTGATCCAACCTCATCGGCATATCTCGATGTTAATCGATCCATCAGAGACCGCCACTTACTTTCTGTCCCAAATTGGGCTACCGCATATGGAAATATTTGTTCAATGGATACCAATTGAACAGACAATGGCACAACCGGACTGGAAACTTGATCAATTATTCTTGGCCAACACAAACATCTGTCGATAGTAGGGCGGAGCATCAGCTAACCGCAATAAAGGTTCAAGCAGCCAACGCAGCCGCAAAAATTCGCTCGAAACACGCACAAATTGCCGATACATCTCTCGCCTCATCATCCATGAGTGGAATCGAATGCTCTCATTTCCGAACTGAGTTACGTTCCAGCCGGGAATTGTCTCAAAAAGAGAGTCATCGGGAAATGACGCGAGCATATGTTCTTCGAGCCATACCGGCACTTCGAGACCTTTGCTCAGATATCTTTCTCGCAACTCGCGATCGGCATCATGTGCGGGCTTGCCACTTGGGAAACAGAAGATCACCAGCTTGCCAGCTACGCGAAGTGTTTCCTGAATTACAGCCGACCTTAATTCGGGGGGGATGTGCTCAAGAACATCAGAAGCAATCACGGCATCAAAAGATTTGTCGCCAAATGGAAGATCGGTTGCCGAAGCAATAACCGGCGTCATTGGCCACTGCGGAGTATCAGGGAATGACAAGTCGCAGCCGGTAAACGGGACCTTACGAAATTTCCCCAGTCCCACAGGTCCACAACCGATTTCTAATATTGAACCGGTTGAAAATAGATCATGCTTTTTCAAGACTCGAAGAATCGGGTAATACCGAGCTGCCCAATTGAGCAAACTGCCCTCCATAAATTATGTATTTAGTTCCAGTAGCCTATCATAACTGCATCTTGGACTCGCGAAACGCTTAACCGCTTGCTCAGGCACTACGTCTGGGTACGCGATGGGGAATTCTCATGTAAAATCTGCATGTCGCACATGGAAGTCAAAACATTACAGGATCCCATTCGATTGAGAGGTTCCGCATATCCGATTGGCGTCATAATCCCAACTTACAATCGGTCGGATGTCCTCATCTCTTGCCTGAAACATCTCGAGCGGCAAACCTGGACTGATTTTGAGGTGATCGTTGTTGATGATGGCTCGACGGATTCGACGCCCCGTCTGCTTGAGCAATATTCACGCGAAAGTCCACTCCACCTCCGTTGTTTCCGTCAGAACAACAGCGGCCCGGCGCTTGCCCGAAACGTAGCTATTGCAGCTCTCCGATCGCCAATATGTTTGATGATCGGAGATGACATTTTAGTCTCACCGACTCTTGTCCTTGCACATTTGCGACTGCATCAGCGGAAGCCAGATATACAGGTCGCAGCTCTGGGGTTAACACGCTGGAGCGATTCCGGACAGATCGTGACGAAGTTCATGCGCTGGCTCGACGAGAGTGGAATTCAGTTTGACTACAATAACCTGCTGCGCGGAGAGCGCCCCAATTGGCGACACTTTTACACCAGCAATCTCTCTCTCAAGACCGCGCTGCTGAAAGAAAATCCTTTCAACGAATCTTTCACCAAAGCTGCAGCGGAAGATCTCGAACTGGGCTATCGCCTTGAACAACAACAGAAACTTGAAATGGCCTTTATTCCTGAGGCGCTGGCTCATCATCTCCACCCGACCAGCTTTCATCAGGCTTGCAAAAGAATGTTCAATGTCGGGGTGTCGACTCAACATTTCCACGAAATTTGGCCGGCTTCTGTACAGACAACAGCTCGTTCCAGGCTCCGAAGCACGGTTAGAAATTTCTTCTTGAGTCATAATCAGTTGTTTTTTCCTCCGCTCACGTCGTTAGCGAATCTTCTCACCAGCGTCTGGTGTCCGAACCCAGTTATGCGTAATGTTCTGTTGGCCTATTTCCTTCTCGGATATCAACATGCTCAAGAATCGAAAGAGTATATTAATCTTTCCACCCTGAACCCGACCGTCACACCCAAATAATGCTGCAAAACAGACATCGTCATCTCAAATGTGATTTCATTAAACAGATGCCATTGAGACTGAAGGAGAGCACTAGTCTTGCATTGTGTTCTTGATCGCGAGACTAGCAAGGAGATGCCAAAAAACTGTCCAGTTTGCGCCGTGGTGGTCACCTTTAATCCTGTGTCGGATTTTGTTCCGAATCTCAGTCTGATCAACAGCCAGGTAGAACACATCGTTATCGTAGATAATGGGTCTTCAGCTGCAACGCTTAGCCTGTTGGACAGCGTTCAGGAGCAATTCTGTTGCACCATCATCCGGAACAAGATGAATCTTGGGATTGCAGCCGCGCTCAATCAAGGATGCCGGTTTGCGGTTGAACATGACTTCGCCTGGATCGTCACATTTGATCAGGACAGCACCGTAACCGAAAATTTTATCCAGGCTCTTCTCCTCGACGCGGCACAAGTGAAAGATCTGGGGATGATCTCACCGCGTTATGTGGATCGACGATCCAATAACGCTATCCCGCTACCGAAAACATCTTCGGGAAGACTCATCACGACGTTGACTTCGGGAAGCTTATTGCGAACCGACTCCTATATAAAGGCCGGCCCATTTAATGAAAGTCTCTTTATTGATTGTGTGGACATAGAGTATTGCCTGAGGCTTCGATCCATGGAACGCTGTATCGCAGAGTCCGGAAACGCAGTACTTCTTCATTCGCTTGGAAAGACCACTTTTCACAAAGTGCTTGGAAGAAAGTTACCGGTCACAAATCATAGTCCAACCAGAAGGTACTATATGACTCGCAACAGTCTTTATGTTTCCTTCCAATATCCCCGGGAAAGGTCTTGGATACGCCATAACAGATTGAATACATTTATCGATGCCATGAAGATTCTTTTATTTGAGAAACAAAAACTGGCTAAACTTCGTTTTATGATCAAGGGAATTGTGGACTGTCTTCGCGGAAGAATGGGGCAACAGGTTCTAATCTCATGACTAGCCTTGGCTGCTTTAACTTTCGATGATTCCCGGCATAGGAATTCTGAGGACATAATAGATAGCAAAAGAAACACTACAGGCTGAATTCAAAAGATAAGAGTTGATATATTGGCACACTGATTGAATTTGTGGGCGTCATACTCAAACACTCTGATTGAATGCTTGCCAGATTTTGAGACCTTTGCATGCAGGTGAAAGACTTTAAAATTCTCCTCATATTAGCCGTACTTTGCGCGACTGGCATCGATATAGGATGCGGAATCAATGTCAACGGTCCTCCGGCTGGTGCCTTTTTGGGAAGAGCGGGAACTTACAATTACTCACCGTCGGCGATACAGGAAGGAAATCTACAACAGTTTTGGTGGTGTGGCGCGGCGCAAAATCCAAATCTGCTCTCTCAGACTAGCGACACAATTCAATATGTGGAGATCAACCTGTCGACCCACCAGATGAGTGCACCTGTGACAGTGTTGGCCGAAACGCCGGGCAGCTGGGACTCCGTGTATACATGCAATCCAAAAGTTATTCGCGGAAGCTTCGCCAATCCTCTGGGCAATGGTCAGAATTACTCATATGCCATGTATTATGTTGGAACGGCCTCAAGCCTAGGTATAATCAACAGTATCGGTGTAGCTTTTTCCAATGACGGAGTTCACTGGAAGAAATATCCTCACCCCGTCATTTCTGCGAGTACCCAGACCTATTATGGTGTCGCTCAGCCTGATGTTTATAACAGTGACGGCAAAGCCGGAATATGGCTCTTCTATGAGGACGCAAACGGACCACCCTTTAGCCAGCACATTAAGACCATCTCAACCGATGGGGTTCATTTCACGGTCATTGGACCAATAACTACTAACGGATCGCCCCAAGGGGCAACCACCCAAGGGGCAAGCTTGGGTGATATGGCCTACGATTTCAAGGCGGGCTATTGGTATGCGGTTTTTAATGGGCCTTCTCGATCGCAAGATCCCGCCACGGGGAACTGGTATGTCAGCTACGCTTTAACTGTTTCATCGACGGAGCCGGCCCCACTAGGGGTAACTTTGTATCGAATTAAGGACAGCTCCCTTTTGACAGGTGCCACTCCATGGGAGATGCTCAAGTCTTTCGATAGCAATCTCACGGGCTTTGAGGCAAATTTTATTGCCGGGCTTCTGCGAGATCAGTACGGCAATGTCAATATTGGCTCCTATCCTGCTATTCAACTGTTTCCTTCCATATCAGACCCGGCACCAAGTTGGAACGCGTCTACTGAAGATGACTATGAATCGTCTCAGACGAGATATTGGAACATTGGAAACGTTGAGTGGACTCCGGGGAATCCATTAGTGGCATTGAATCGATACGCAAACAAAATCACGCATGAAGTTACGACAGGTTGGATTGATCCTAACGGTGGTTTTACACTGGAGTCTACGCTTGGTCATCTTTATGAAAGCCCCCAGCAAAGCGCCAACTTGGCTTTTTACGGATGTAAAAATGGCAATATGGATTACTTTGTCTCGACGGATAGCACGTGCGGGGGGGGGGCATTTCTTCGGTCTGGATGGCTACGGCTATTCTCAGCCACAATCAGGTCTTGTGCCCCTTTACAGTTGCTATACGGGACACGACCATTTTGTGAGCCATGACGCAGAATGTGAGGGCCAGGGAGTTGGTCAACTCCTTGGATATGCAGTTCCGTAACTGCCTGACCGTTGCAGCCTTGCAGTTTATAATGACATGTAAAGCAAATCTTTGCGAGCTGTGAGCGAAACGAACTGATTTTCAGCTTAGAACTCTGGTTTGTTGAAATTTGATCTCTGGCAAACCCTTCGTTTCACACATCCACAAACGAAACGGCTGAACCTTGGGAGCAAGCAAAAATATTTCTGTCGCCATGTGCACCTACAATGGCGAACGGTACCTCCGCGAGCAACTGGACAGTATCGCCAGCCAAACCATGCTTCCGGCAGAACTCATTATTTGTGACGACGGCTCCGTCGACTCGACAGTGGAAATTGCAGAAGATTTTGCTCATTCATCCCCTTTCAAGGTAAGTGTCCAACGCAACTCGAAGAATCTTGGCGTAACAAAAAACTTTGAGCAGGCCATCTGTCTTTGCACTGGAGAGTTGATTGCATTATGCGATCAGGATGACGTCTGGTATCCACAGAAGCTGACCGCGCTTTCGGCAATTTTCAGCACAAACCCTGCTGTTGGTGGCGTTTTTTCTAATGCCGATCTCATTGACGAGAACTCTCGCCGGCTCGGGAAAACCCTCTGGAGCGCCTTTGACTTCACCCCGAAGTTTCAGCGCCGATTTGAAGGAGACCCGGTTTCAGTATTGCTGAAACGCGGTGTTGTGACTGGGGCCGCATTCATGATTCGCGCGGATCTCCGTACTGCCTTCTTGCCGATACCCGCGTCGTGGCTACATGACGACTGGATTTCCTGGATGCTTGCTTTGAAATCTCGGCTCATTTTTACTACAGAGCGCTTGCTTGGCTATCGTGTTCATGGGGGACAGCAAGCAGGAGTACCTGCGCTTACCCTGCGCGGACGTATGAGTCAGTCACGAGAAAAAGAAAGCAGGATGTGCCGAGAGAGGATGCAACGGTTCATGGATCTTCAGGCTCGTTTGGGAGATATGCACATCGAGCCTTCGCCGAATCTCATCAAGGATATTGAAAATGTTATCCGCCACTCCGATGCCCGGGCGAATTTAGGGAGGAGCTACTTTGACCGGCTCCGATACGTCTTGTCGCACTATGCTGCTTATGATAGATACTCTAATGGTCTGCGAACGATGCTGAAGGATATACTACAACCATAGCGTTTGGTGATGAGGATTGGTGTGGATTTTTTGGCGTTGAGTTGGCTACTCCTTGGAACTCTGAGATGGTGATGCCAAGACAGCTAGGCAAACATACAGCTGATCACTTTGTTGCCGACGGTATCTCTGTGGCGCTCATATTTCTAATAATCATTACGACTAGCCTCTCGGGGGCAATTTCTGATCATTATGACATTTCGTTCTTGGGTGCATATCTACTACTCGCGCTCATTAACTACAGAGTTGGCGGTAATGATGTTTTCTATCCAGGATTTTTGTACTCAGTGCTATGGCTGACCACTCTGACCCTTTTAGCTAGTTTTCCGATTGATGTTGATGCCCTCAGCGAGAGAACAGAGTTCTTGTTATTTGGTTGCTGTACAGTCTTCAGTTTGAGCTGCTTTGTTGTTTCTCGGACAGCCATAGCAAAACATGTACAAGAGAAGCAATCTCGTTTCAATGATCGGGGCGGAAAACTGCTGGTTATTTGGTTACTCGCGGTTCTACCTCTATTTGTTTTGGACCTTGCCAGAGCTGCAGGTGGCTTCGGGCCAGACTTCTTGTCTAGAGCGCGACTCGCCATTATCGCCTTATTTGTCGAGGGCAAAACCCCATATTCTAGCCTACTTACCAGCTCGGCTCCTTCGATAGCGGTGATGGCTTGCCTGGCTTCAGCAATTGACAGAAAGCGCACGAGTAAGTGGATCACGCGAACACTTATTGTATTGGCTGTACTTTATGCGGTTATGACAACAGGCCGTCCCCAGATTGTGCAGATTTTTGCAGGGCTCAGCTGTATATACCTCTTCGGTCTTAGACGGCTGACGTTTATTGCTGCTCTCAAGAAAGTCGCCATTCCAATTTGTATCGGTGCTGCGTTCCTTATTTTTATCCCTCTACTGACAAAAGTAGAAGTATCTCAATCTTCAGCAACATCTTCGTTTGTTGGTCAACTCTTCTTGGAATATTTGGTTGGGAGTGTCCCTGCGTTAGACACACTAGTTACAAATCCGGTACACGTAGCGTCAACGTTAACCTTTCAACCATTAGCGCTCGTGTCTAATAAGTTATTTGGTACTCATAACGAGCAGTTGGTCAATTGGTTTGTTTACATCCCATTCCCAATGAATACCTACACAGCCTATCGTCCATATCTGATCGATTTCGGACTTGCAGGCCCAATTGTATTCTCCGGAATCATTGGGATGTTTCATGGTTTGCTCTATAAAATAGCTAGACGAGGAAGCGATGTATTTCTCTTTTTATTCGCTATTTATCTCTATCCACTCGTGATGACTATTTTCGATGACCAGTACACTGGCGGTTTGTTATTACATCATGTTCAGATTATTCTCTTCGCGACTCTATATTTTGGGGTGTTAAGAGACTTTTCCAAAGAGAAACTAGTCACCCTGCTTGTGGGACGTGCCTCGTTGCCGAGCACTAGCAGGTTTGTTTAGACGAGCCACGCTTGGACCGACTTACAAGATTTCTAAGGTAACATCTAAATTAAATGTTTCTGTGAGTTGCTTTTATTGCTGATCGTTTGAGGCATCAAGTATGACGCTTTCCAGAGAGACGCGCATGAAGCCGTCCATAGCAAGCATCACCACCGCATACAATGCTGCCCATCGATTGCCGCGCCAAATCGACGCCCTGCTTAGGCAAACCCGGGCCCTGCAAGAGATTGTTGTCGTCGACAATGGGTCCACAGACGGTACAAGCGCGATGCTCGCCGAGCGTTATCCGCAAGTAACTGTCTTGCGTCTATCGTCCAACGCAGGCGCCGCAGGTGGATGGGCAGCAGGCTTAACATACACTGCGCTTGAAAAAAGGCACGATTGGATTTGGAATTTCGATGACGACAGTGTTCCCGGCGACTCTGCGTTGGACACGATGCTTTCGTCCGCGCGTGAGATCACCGAAGACCCGAGCGTAGGCATGCTCGTGCCGCTGCCGGTTCATGAGTCTACTGGCGTTTCTTACCCGCCACTGCTTTGGCGCGACGGGCTCATCAAGCCTGCCAAGGATGTACTGCAAGGACCAGTATGGTTCGCCGACGTTGCCGTTGCATCGGGGTGTATGGTGCGTAGAGAAGTTGTTGAAGCTGTTGGCCTACCCCGAGCCGATTTTTTTATGGACTTTTTCGATTTCGAATATTGCCTGCGGATGCGGTCACGTAAATATAAAATTGCTGTGATTAATGAATGCCCTTTTTCGCACGAGCTCGGCGATACGGTAGTAATTCGTTTTGCGCGTCGTAGCCGGGTTTGGTCCCAGCATGCTCCATGGCGCGAGTATTACATGAGCCGGAATCTAACCTACGCTGCCTTCTGGTTGTACCCGGCATCCAAAACGAAACAATTTGCTGTACTACACCTGTTTCGTCATGCAGTTGCCATTTTGTTGTTTGGCGCTCAAAAAGCGGCATCTCTCAAGAAGTTGCTTCAGGGGGTGGTTGATGGACGGCGAGGAAGGCTGGGGGTACGCTTCTTGCCGCACCTCGGAACCTGATCTGTCAACTGGGAGCGCACTGCCGTACGTCGATAGGAGATTCTCTGGTTTCGTGAAGATTTCGGTTTGCATGGCCGTTCGGAACGGTGCAAATTTTATAGAAGAGCAGATCGCATCTATTCTTCCTCAATTGGGAGACAAAGACGAGTTTGTCATAATAGACGACGCTTCGAAGGACACCACGATTGCCATTATTGAAAGCTTTCGCGATGAACGCATTCGCATTGTTCGCAATGAACAGAATCGTGGCGTTGTCCAATCATTTGGCCGCGCGTTGGAAGAGGCCACGGGGGAGGTCATTTTCCTGACGGACCATGACGACATTTGGCGCGCGGATAAAGTGGCGAAATTCCTGGAAATATTCAATGCTCATCCCGATATCACGGTTGTGATGAGCGACCTTGTGATCATCGATGCGGCTGGCAGGATCGTTTCAGAGCCAAAGTTCGGGTCTAAAAAGTTTCATGGCGGCGCGCTGCGCAATCTTATACGCAATCAATACCAGGGAAGCGCGATGGCATTTCGACGCTCAATACTGGACTACTGTTTGCCACTTCCCGCCGATATTCCGATTCATGACGTATGGATCGGACTTGTAAATCAGTTTGTAGGCAGAGTTGGCTTTATTGGAGAGCCGCTATTGCTCTATCGACGCCATGGAAGCAACGATTCGCCGGAGAAGCACGCCCCGTTGATGCAAATGATCCGCTGGCGATGGGCTTTGATGAAGAATCTTACCTGGCTTTATTTGCGAAGGCTCTAAGAGATATCGATTGAATATCTAGGTTGAAGAACAAAATACAGCAATAGTTATTCGACCTTTAGCCAATCTCGTAATATGCGCCGGTAAGCGCTTCATGATACCAATGGACCTGTTCGATGATTCAAATCCTTTCTAACGGGATCCCATAGCCATCCCCACTTTCCGAAATATCGAATAGCCGATTGGATGTGATATTTCATTAACTTGCTGGTACGATAAGACCCTTTTCGATACCCGTGAGTTACAGATACATTGGGGTAGAAAACTGTTTTATAGTTCACCCCGATCCTTCGACAGAGGTCTACGTCTTCCATATACATAAAATACCGCTCGTCGAAGCAACCAATCTCACGGAGCACGGCCGAACGAATGAACATAAAGCAGCCTGAGAGGCAGGGGACTTCGCGAGGAATTCCCATATCCAAGTGGGCCAGTTCATACCGCTTGAGCTGTCCACGGAAGAGCACGCGGCCAATCGGGCCCGAAAAACGCCGAAGAATTAAATCAATCGGTCCCGGAAGCCGTTTACAGAGTCTCTGCTCGGTTCCGTCCGGGTAGAGTATTCCAGGCATGACCAATCCAACCTCCGGTCTATTAAGCATGAATTCATAGAGTGCAGAGAGTGTGTCAGCAGAGAATTCCACGTCAGGGTTCTGTATAAGCGAGAACTCTGAAACTCCGATGTGTGTTTTCAGCGCAATATTGTGCGCCGCACCAAAGCCTACATTTTCTGCCGAGTGGATGTACTGCGCGCCGGCGTTCAAAACACACTGTCGTAAGGAGCAAGTGGGAGAATTATCAATGACGGTGCATGCGGTTCGCATCGGCGCATCGAGAACGCTCCGAATGGCTGCGGTTACCTCTGCTGGATCATTCTCAAAAAGTACGATCGAACTGCATATCTGATATGGCTTGGCCTCATTAGCAAGCATTCCAGAAGATGGAACCTCAATATTAGATTTTCCCTCAAGAGAGTCGGAACAGACATCACCCAACTCTTCTGCGGACGAACATACTCAGATAGTATACTTTCTCGTATAGATACATCTGATCGTAGCTTGAGGAGTTCAAAGTTCTATGCCCTTGGAAGTGCTCGGTTCGCACATTGGTGGAGACGTAGTTGTCCTAGCCCCGAAGGTTCTAGGTGATGACCGCGGCTTCTTTATGGAAACGTATCGCGCAGACAACTTTCGTGAATTTGGACTGCCTACAGAGTGGGTTCAGGACAATCACTCTCGCTCTGCCAAGGGTGTTCTGCGTGGTTTACATTTCCAGTGGGACCCGCCGATGAGCAAGCTGATGCGCGTAACAAGCGGGGTCGCCTTCCTCGTCGCTGTTGACATTCGTAAGGGATCGCCAACGCTCGGTCAGTGGTTCGGGCTTGAGGTTTCGGCTGAGAATAAAAAACAGGTGTACGCACCGTACGGTTTTGCGCGCGGATTTTGTTCGCTAACTGATGGTTGCGAAGTCCAATACAAGTGCACCGGCATGTACAATTCTGGAGCGGAATCCGGGATCTTTTATAACGATCCGGAGATTGGGATTGAGTGGCCGCTGCAGGATGTCCAGGTTTCAAATAAAGATGCCAACGCGCAGTCCCTGAAGCAGTGGCTGGCTTCACCTCTCGCCGACAACATCGGATATCAACCAGAAATCAGCGTTCATGAAAAGGTGAAGTAATGCGCATTCTGATCGCCGGCGGTGCCGGCTATGTCGGTTCAGCTCTGATTCCAAAGCTTCTCGATCGAGGTTACAAAATCGACGTCGTCGACTTGTTCTGGTTTGGTAATAGCCTGCCGAGTGACATCGGGATTCTCCAAAAGGACATCTTCGATCTAGAGGTCGTAGACTTGTCAGGCTACGATCAGGTCATTTTTCTCGCCGGTCTGTCGAATGATCCGATGGCCGATTTTTCTCCGGCCAAGAACTTTGTCTTCAATGCCTCTGCGCCGGCTTATCTTGCCTACATCGCAAAGAAGGCGAAAGTCAAGCGTTACATCTATGCAAGTTCATGCTCGGTGTATGGCTACACGGAAAACCAATTGTTTGACGAAGATAGTCCCGTCAGTTCGTCCTATCCGTACGGTATCTCCAAACTGCAAGGCGAAGGGGCCGTCATGCAGATGGCCAATTCTGAGTTTTCGGTGATTGCCCTTCGGAAAGGTACGGTTTCCGGATACAGCCCGCGTATGCGCTTTGATCTGCTGGTCAACACCATGTTCAAGTGCGCCATGCAGGAGAGCGTGATTCGCGTTACCGATCCTGCAATCTGGAGACCTTTCCTTGCCATCGATGACGCGACGATGGCCTACACGCGAGCCATCGAAGCCAACGAATCCCTCAGCGGTATCTTCAATATTGCATCAGGCAATCACACTGTTGGCGAGGTCGCTGATCTTGTAAAGCTTGCGGTCGAGGAGGAATTAGGCAGGAAAATTGCGCTCGACATTAAGCACATCAAGGATATGAGAAATTATAAGGTCTCGATTGAACGTGCAAACACGATCTTAAGCTTCCACCCCCACCAGAGCGTCAGGTCGATCGTGCGCAGCTTGATCTCGAATATGGACAAGTACAGTAACTGGGACGATCCGCGGTACTACAATATCCAGGTCTTTAAGGAACTCGCGAAGAAAGACCAAGCTGCTTCGCAAGAGTCGCTCCTCCCCGCGGGGCTCAGCAAATGAGAATTGCAGTCCTTGGCTCGAATGGCCAACTCGGAAGTGACGTGTGCGCAGCTTTTATTCAAAATGGCGATGACGTGGTGCCCCTCACGCACTCTGATGTGGAGTTGACGTCAGGACCTTCCGTAGAGTCGGCTCTGTCAGCCGCGAATCCGGAATTCATTGTCAATACGGCCGCGATGCATCACGTAGAGAAATGCGAAGCCGATCCCGTGGCGGCCTTTACCGCCAATGCGGTTGGCGCCCGGAATGTTGCCGACTGGGCAAAGCAGGCTGGTGCAACGGTCGCATACATGAGTACGGATTACGTCTTTGACGGCAAGAAAGAATCTCCGTATGTAGAGAGCGATGTTGCATTTCCCTTGAATGCTTATGGCATTACCAAGCTCGCTGGGGAGAACTACACTGCCGCAACGTGCCCGAAACACTTTGTGCTGCGTGTCTCGGCCATATACGGTCTTCAGCCATGCCGGGCCAAGGGCGGACTCAATTTTGTCGAATTGATGTTGAAACTATCTCGCGAACGCGACAAGCTACGCGTTGTCGACGATGAATTCGTGACGCCGACGTCTACTGTACAGATCGCACAGCAGCTGGTAGCGCTCAGTCGGGCGAAGAATTATGGGCTCTATCACGGCACGGCGGAGGGTAGCTGTTCATGGTACGAGTTTGCTTGCGAGATTTTTCGTGCCACTGGAACAACTGTCCGTCTGGAGAAGGCGGATCCCGGAGAGTTTCCGGCAAAGGTACAGCGCCCCAAGTACTCCGTTTTGGAAAATGGCGCTCTTAAGGCTGCCCGATTGAACGTATTCACCGACTGGCGCCAGGGCTTAACTGATTACCTTCAGGCTCGCGCGCAGGTAGAGGTGGCTGCAACGTAGACGCGTAGAGAAGACTTGTGACGATAGGGAATGATAAGTATTGCGACGTTGCCATTGTAGAGGCAGGGTGTTGGCGAGGTA
>JABDHA010000010.1 GCA_013285705.1 Acidobacteriota bacterium | reverse complement strand
TGAACAGCATGATTCGCTGACTGCGAAGTGGGAAGAGCTGATGCTGCAGCTGGAAGAGCAGCAGGTAAGCACCTAGCGAATTGTTTGGGGTGAATTTTTCGTTTGGCGCGAAGCGCGTGTGCCTGGAGGGCTGCTCCTCCGGCATAATCGAAGTATGCCCCTCCTTTGGAAACCGGAAAGCTGGTCGCAGCGCTTGGCTGAACTTGAAGCGCGTTCGGGCGATCTGAAAGAAGTCCCTCTACGCCGCGATGTCCGCTCGCTGGGCATGTTGCTGGGAGATGTATTGCGCGAACAGGCGGGCGAGCCTCTTTTTGAAAAGGTAGAAGAGCTGCGCCTGTCAGCCATCCGCCGCCGCGAGGCGCAGTCTGAAAACAATTGGAAAGAGGCGGAAGATCGCCTGCAGTCTACGGTCCTGGGCATAAGCACCATGCCGGTGGAGCAAGCCTATCAACTAAGCCGCGCATTCGCCTTCTATTTCGAGCTGATCAATCTGGCCGAGACAAACCACCGCAAACGGCGCCGCCTGTCGCTGCAACTGAGTGGCGATGGATCGAGGCAGCGCGGATCGCTGCGCGGCACGCTGCGCGAGATGAAGCGCGTCGGCATCTCCGCAACTGAGGCGCTCGACTGGCTGCAGCGTATCTTTATTGTCCCGGTATTCACGGCGCACCCTACAGAAATTGCGCGACGGTCCGTGCTCTTCAAGCGGCGGCGTCTCGGCGAATTTCTCGAACACCTGGACCGCATCCCCGTTCCCGACGAGGAAATTTCGCGCTTGCAGGAACAGCTCATCGCCGAGATCACCGCGCTGTGGCAGACAGATGAGGTCCGCAGCCGGCGGCCTACGGTGAATGATGAGATCAAGATGGGCCTCGATTATTACGATGTCTCCATCTTTGCTACGCTGCCTAAGCTTTATGAAGAAGTGTCTGCGGCACTGGCCAGCGAATATGGCTTGCATATCGACATCTCGGAGCTGCCGCTATTACTCGGCTTCGGCTCCTGGATCGGTGGCGACCGCGATGGCAATCCATTCGTGACGCCGGATGTCACGCGGGAAGCCATTGCAACGTCCCGCGCGCGTTTGCTGGCGCATTACCAGCAGCAGGTCCAGCTGGTCATCGATCTGCTGACGACCTCAGCACAGCAGATCCCCATCAGCGAGGAGCTGAGCCAGCGCCTGCATGGATACCTGGCTGAGTTGCATTCCGGGACGCAGCAGATCTTCGGAGCCCGCTTCGAATTCGAGCTATACCGGCGCTTCATGGTATGCGTGCATGCGCGGTTGCTGCGCACGGCGGGCGAAACTGCGTCTGACTCGGACAGCCTGGAATCGGCGCTGAGCGCGCTGCCCGCTTATTGTAACGCGCAGGAATTTCTGAACGATTTGAACACGCTGAGGCGCAGCCTGGCGGAAAACGAAGGCCTGCGGCTTGCACAAGCTCTCATCGATCCACTCATTCTGCTTGTCCGCACCTTTGGCTTGCACCTGCATACATTGGACGTTCGCCAGCATGCGCGTCTTCATCAGAAAGCGCTACAGGAAGCTTCCGCCTGGTGCGCAGGCAATGCCGGTGCTGTGCCGCAGGACCTGAGCAAAGAAAGCGCCGATGTGATTGAAACCTTCCGCACGATTGCTGAGGTGAAGGCCGGTTGCAGTCCGGAAGCGATACGGCAGTACGTGATCAGCGGGGCCAGCAGCGTGGAAGATGTGCTCGGTGTGTTGTGGCTGGCACGGCTCGGCGGCGTGGAGGTAGCAGGCAGCGGCAACGATCCTGGGTTGATGCCGGTACCGCTCTTCGAATCGATTGAAGATCTGCGCAATGCTCCGGAGGTCTGCCGCGTCTTGTGGAACCTGCCGGAATATCGCACGCTGCTGGCTTCGTGGAACAACACCCAGGAGATCATGCTCGGCTACTCCGACTCGAATAAAGACGGCGGCATGCTCACGAGCACCTGGGAGATTTTCCGCGCGCATCGCGCCCTGCATGAAGTGGCTCGCGAGTGCGGCGTGAAGCTGCGCCTCTTCCATGGCCGCGGCGGCACCGTCGGACGCGGCGGTGGCCCGACGCACCGCTCCATTTACGCGCAGCCAGTGGGCGCGTTTGAGGGGCAGATTCGCATTACCGAGCAGGGTGAAGTGCTCAACTGGAAGTACTCTGACGTAGTGCTTGCCGAGCGCAACCTGGAGTTGATGATCGCGGCTTCGCTTGATGCGCTGGCGCGGCCGAATGCGCTCGATCCGAATGGTCACCAGTCGGGAATCTTATTGCCGGAGTGGGAAGCAGCGCTCGAAGAATTATCAGACGTGGCTTTCCGTTTCTATCGCGAACAAATTATCGATGACCCGGAAGTGCTGAGCTATTTTGAAACGGCCACTCCGGTCGCGGAGCTTGAGCATGCGAAGATCGGCTCGCGTCCGACAAGGCGCAGCGGCCGCCGCAGCTTTGCCGATCTGCGGGCCATTCCGTGGGTCTTTGGTTGGACGCAGAGCCGCCAGCTTGTCCCGGCATGGTTTGGCGTTGGATATGCTCTTGAGAAATACGCGCAAAGGCCAGGGGGCATGACGTTGCTGCGCGCCATGATGGCCGAGTTTCCGCTCTTCATCGATATCATTCGCAATGTCGAGATGGCGCTGGCGAAGGCAGATCTCGGCATCGCGTCGCTCTACGCTTCGTTGGTGCCGGATGTGGAGATGCGCAAGCGGGTCTTCTCGAAGATCGAAGCAGAGTTCGGGCGCACGCTCTCGACCGTGCTTGCGGTCACCGGACAGAAAGAATTGCTCGAGACGAACCGGATGCTCGCGCACTCGATCCGGCTGCGCAATCCTTATGTCGATCCGATGAGCTTGATTCAGGTCGATCTGCTGCGGCGTAAACGCGCCGGTGAAGATACCGAGGAGATCAACCGCGCTATCGCCGGAACGATTAACGGCATTTCAGCGGGACTGCGGAATACGGGCTGATTCCCGAAATGGCGCGATTTGCTCACAGCGATTCCATATTGGGCTTTGAACGCGCGATTTGTTGCAGGTGCGCGGCGAGCGGCTCATGCGCCGTCATACACTCAGCTCATGGACACGCAACCGCCCCTTGAAGACATCAATGCTATCGTGAGCCGCTTCCAGGCGTGGGCTGGCGCGCAGGCTCCCACTCATGGAAAGCATGGCGTGCGCGAACTGACCTACGAAGAGGCCATACGATCGAGCCGGCGTCGAACTGCACCTGAAAAGACTGCTGTTGAAGCAGAGCCGGCAGCCCCTGTTTTGCCTGCGAAAGCCAAGCATCAGTCCGCTGGCGAAAGATCTGCGACAAAGCCAGCCAAATCCAGGAAACGGGCCTCATCGCGCCACGCCAAGAGCGGAACGTGCAAGAACAAGCCCCTTCCGGCAGCTAAGACCCCCCCGGCAGCTAAGACTCAGGATGTCGCCGTTCAACCGTCAGCGATCTTTCGCCAGGTGCTTGCTGCACAAGTAGCGCCTGTGCCTACGCTGGCAGTGGAGTGCCGGACAACGGCTCTGTCTCTGAGAGTGTCGGCGGGGGAGCATTCACTGCTGAAAGCACGCGCTACGGAAGCGAATCTTTCTGTCTCTGCATATCTTCGGTCGTGCTTGTTCGAGGTGGAGGATTTACGCGCGCAACTGCGACAACTGCGATTGGCACAGCAACCCATGCCGATGCACACAGCCGCTCTGCCCGGAGTTTTCACCTCCTGTGCCCGATTTGTACAACGGCTTTTCCGCGGAAAAACGACGACGCTCGCAGTGCGGGCTTGATCGTGATTTCTGAACGGCTGGCGTACCTCTATTCGGTATAGACGATGAAGAGCGCCGTCGGTGAAAACAAGATTGCTGGAATACTCAACTGAGGAAGATCTCAGGAGAGTCCGGTGCTTTCACGGAGAGAGTTTTGTGTTCTGGCTGGTTGCGCATTGGGTGAAGCTGCGGCACCGTTCTCGTTTCGAGGACTCAGCGCTTCGCCGCTCATCGACGTAGCTGCGATCGACCGCGCACGCGTGCTGCGTGCCGGGGCTGCCTATCTGAAGGAAAAGCCTGTCACCATCACATCCGCCAGCTCACCGCGCAGCGCGGGCGGCAAGCACGATTATTTTTCCGAAGGCGACTACTGGTGGCCCGATCCAAAAAATCCAGATGGCGCCTACATTCGCCGCGACGGCATGAGTAATCCGGATAATTTTGTCGCGCACCGGGAGGCGCTGATCCGGTTGAGTGTACAGATGCCTGCGCTGGCTGCGGCCTGGCTGTTGACGCACGACAAAAAATACGCGGAGCATGCGGCTGCGCATTTGCGTGCATGGTTCATCGATCCTGACACGCTGATGAATCCGAACCTCCAATATGCGCAGGCGATTCACGGCATCACAACCGGACGCGGGACAGGGATCATCGATACGATTCATCTGGTGGAAGTGGCCCGCGCAACCACTGTGCTCGCGGATGGCGGCGCACTCGGAGACGACACATACGCAGGCGTCCGCAAATGGTTCGCGGAGTATGTGCTGTGGATGACCACGTCAAAGAACGGAATCGAGGAGCGTGAGGCGAAGAATAACCACGGCACCTGCTGGGTCTTTCAAGTCGCGGAATTTGCGCGCCTCACCCGCAACAGCGATCTCTTGAAGTACGCGACAGATCGCTACAAAACAGTGCTTCTTCCCACGCAGATGAAGATCGATGGCAGCTTTCCCCTGGAGCTGGCGCGCACAAAGCCCTACAGTTATTCCCTCTTCAATCTCGATGTGATGACCACGCTATGCAGGATTCTAAGTTCCGCTGACGATGACGCGTTGAAATACGAACTGCCGGATGGGCGTGGAATGCGGAAGGCGATTGCATTCATGTATCCATACATCAAAAACAAAGGCAGCTGGCCCTTTCCGCATGACGTGGAATACTTCGATGACCTTCCGGTAAGGCAGCCGAATCTCTTGTTTGGAGGGCTCGAGTTTTCGCAGCCCGAGTATTTGTCCCTCTGGAAGACGCTGAATCCTGACCCGAAGGTCCCGGAAATTATTCGCAACTTCCCGATTCGTCAGCCTGTGTTGTGGGTCAGTCGCTGACTTACCGCTGGCTCGCCTCACCCGCCTGGACACGTCGGTTGAAATCGGCCGACTGCTTACGCGGAACACTCAAACACTTCCATTCGCTGGACTTGAGGTGCTTGGCCAGAAAGACAATCTGGCCGCAGTGGCAGGAATAGTGTGCGACCTGGCGGTTGATGGCCTGCATCACGGAATGCGCTTCCCCGCGAATGGTGATGGTGCGGCCGAGATCGGCGTCCGTCAGTCCTTCCAACGCGCCGAGTAAGCAGCTCCAACCGTCTTCCCATAGGCTTAGCAATGCGGTCCGCGTCGTCGGCGGCTCCTCGAATTCGCTGTCGCGATCGCGGTCAGGCTTCTCGCCGTCGGTCGTCAGAAAGTCAGTCCAGCGCGAACGCATGTTGCCGGCCATATGCTTCACGATGATGGCGACGGAATTACTTTCGGGATCGATGACCGTCTGCAGTTGCTCATCGCTAAGCTGCGCTATGGAGGCATCTGCCAGTTTTTTGAATTGGCGGAAGATTGCCAGCGAGTCAGTGACGTAGGAGGTCGTGAATTCAAGGGCCATATGTTTTACATATTCCCATGCTGCCAATTTGGTCGCTAAAAATTATTGAGCCTGCACGCTTGTCGCTTTGTCATGCTGAAAGCTGACATTCCATTGTTTGCCGCCTGCATCATAGTGCACCGTTCGGTTGCCGTAGCTCGACGAGTCCGATTGCTGGATCACGCCAAGTGCCATGGCCACCTCTAGCTCATTCATCCCGGGCTTTGGCTGGTGCTGGTCGACAGCCTGCCACACATCGGCTGGCCAGTGTTTGTACATCTGGTGCGGATCGTCGTAGTAGAAGATGTCGTCGCAGTAATAGGTCGAGTCAGTGCCCTGCATGGAGCCGATTGCCGTCGCATATTGCCTTGGATCTCCGGGCATCTCAAATACGGCATAAACCTGCTTATCGCCAAGCGGAATGCGGCTGGCGATGCTTGCGGGTGCTTTCGCGAGGGCGATATCTTTGATCTCCAGCGCTTGAACGCTCGGCAAAACACCAACCTTATGTGCGAAATTGACGCTATGGCCCGCATACGGAAAATAATCAAGCTCAAAGCCAGCCTGCACCCAGATTGTTTTCCCCACCAGCACTTTCGCCGATTTCAGGTCGTCAATATAAAGCTTGCGCGGCGTCACGATGTCATCGTCGGTGAGCATTTGCTGCTGCTGCTGGGGCTTTTGCACCATCGGCTCATGACGTTCTTTCCACAAGAAATAAATGCGAATGCTGAAAACGACCAGCACCAGCAATGTGGCGAGTCCTACCTTCTGCCATGTCTTCATCGCGCTAACTCTGCTCCTGATTTCAGATCAGCTTGCTTAGATGCAGGCGCTATAGCTGGCGCACCTGCTGTGCAGCTTGCTCTGTGTTCGCCTGCAGAAGCGATTCGGGCGTCAACCGGTCAGCCTGGCGCAGGTTCGGGAAGAAAACGCTCCACGAACCGGTGACCACGAGCGAGCCGATTCCCCCGATCACAACAGCGCGGACGGCTCCCCACCAGGAAGCGGTGAGGCCGCTTTCAAATTCGCCCAGCTCGTTCGAGGCGCCAAGAAAGAGCGAATTGACGGCGCTGACCCTTCCGCGCATCTCGGGCGGTGTTGCCAATTGCAGGATGGACGAGCGGATGACCACACTCACCATGTCCGACGCGCCGACGAAAAACAGTGCCAGCAGTGACAGCAGCAGGTTTTTCGATAAGCCGAAAAGCACCGTGGCGGCCCCAAAGATGGCGACGCAGACAAGCATTTTAACTCCCGCGCGGCGCTCAATGGGCCTCCACGTAAGCCACATGGAGACAGCCAGGGCTCCGATCGCGGGTGCGGCGCGCAGTAGGCCCAGTCCGCGTGGCCCGGTGTGCAGAATTTCCTGCGCGAAGATGGGCATGAGCGCAACGGCGCCGCCCAGCAGAACGGCAAAGAGATCGAGCGAAATAGAGCCGAGCAGAATCTGCTTGCTCCAGACGTAGCGTATGCCGGCCAGGATGACATCCGACGAAAAAGCCCGGTGCTCCATCCGTCCGAGACGAATGTGCAGCGAGAAGATGAGCCAGAGGAACGCCATCAGCGTCAGCTGCGTGAAGAGAAAGACGATGGCGGCTCCGGCAATGCGTCCCCGCAGCGGCAGCGTGTAGAGAATGCCGCCTATCGACGGGCCGGCGACGTTGGCGATTTGAAATGTTGTCGCGCCCCAGGTGACGGCATTCACGAAATGTTCTTTCGGCACAAGATGAGGAATGAGCGCCGAGCTTGCCGGGCCGCTGAAGGCGCGCCCTGTTCCGATAAGAAAGAGCACCGAAAAAATCGGCCATACGGTGCGCAGCCCATGCCAGGCGAAGAGAAAGAGCGCAAGCGTACAGAAGGCCTGCAGCGCGTAGCAGACGAGAATCACCAGCCGACGGTCAAAGCGATCGGCAATGTGTCCGGCAGGCAGCAGAAAGAAAAGCCCGGGGAGGAAAAGCACGAGGCCCGTATAGCCGAGGTACAGCGCGCTGTGAGTGATCTGGTAGACAAGCCAGGCAACGGCCAGCGTCTGCGCCTCCGCTCCGATGATGACCAGAACACGCGCAAGCTGATAGCGCCGGAAATCGCGTGAAAGAAACGCCACTGCGCCTGAGCTCAACGATCGGTCGGACATGCCTGGTTCAATGATACCTGCCGCCCTCAGGGCGCTAGTTCTTCGCAGGACTTCGTCCTCAACGGCGAAGACAAAAAATCGTGCATCTCACATCTATAACGATGAAGAAAGCGAGACGATCTTGTGCCTGAAGAAACCCTGCAGTCTGACACGATCCTGATAGCCCACGCGACGGTGTATCTGGTGGGCGGCGAGTCCTTCGAACTTATCCCCTTTCAAAGCGCCGAAGATGTGAAGAGTGAGGTCAACGACCTGATGGAAAGCTGGGCGAAGTCTGGTTTCCTGCTTCGCGGACAGCGTATTTATCCCTGGCACCAGGTTTTGCGCGTGGAGGTCACCGCTGTCGATGAGCTGTCGCGCAGCGAAGCCGCTCAGCGGTTGGTCGAATGGGAAATTAACGATCTGTATCGGGTGCAGCAAGGCTTTTGGAAGACGAAGAAAGCACGCGAAAAGAAAGAAGAGACTAAGCAACCGCAAGCTGGCGGCGCTCCACACTAGCGCTGTTTCCTGTAGGTATAGATCAATAAGAAGCTGTCATTCTGACCCTGAACGGAGTGAAGGGGAAGAATCTCAGCGATGTTGGCCTCGTGTAGATCGCTGAGATTCTTCCTCCCGCTGGTCGTCAGAATGACGGCTGGCCTATAGCTATTTGAAAAACTGATCTAGCCTCGTTAAGTGAACTTAGAGCTGGATATTCACAAGACCAGCCGTGTCGCCAGGCGTCGTGCTCGAAATTTGCGGGGCGCGCCAGTGATCGATGTAAGAGATCTGGTGGACGCAGCTGATCGTGCAGTGCGGAGCGCAGGTTTTTTCCGTCAGGAACTCGCGCTTCAGATCGGCTTTTGTGTACTCGGCCAGGGGCACGCCAGGAAAGCCGCGCTGCTGGGAGCAGTAGTGCACCAGCCCATCTTCGCAGATGTATAGGTAGCGCGAGCCTGCACGGCAGCGCCAGTCGTTCGGCTGCGCATTGGCAATGGCTTCCTGAAACTGATTGAACTGCGAATAGTTTTTCTTCTTCCAGCCACGCATCTCGGTCCATACGCGGCGCTCTTCGCCGCCCAGCGGCTTCAGCTGGCCGTCGCTGTCGTGAATAATGCCGATGGTCGAAGTGAAGCCAAGCCCGATCGCGCGCTTGCCAATGGTCAGCGCGTCCTGCGGGTCCTTGATGCCGCCGCCGACCACGGAATTGATATTCACATGGAAGTCGGCGAACTCTGAGAGCCATTGCAGCTTTTTATCGAGAACCTTGAGGCTCTTTTTTGAAATCTCATCCGGCTGTACGTTGTCGATGGAAATCTGCAGGTGGTCGAGTCCAGCTTTGTTCAACCGCTGGATGCGCTCGGGAACGAGCAGATAGCCGTTCGTGATCATGCCGGCGAGGCGCCCATGGTGACGGATGCGGGCAATGATCTGATCCAGGTCGGGATGCAGCAGCGGTTCGCCGCCGGAAATGGTGATAATGCTCGTGCCGAGCCGGGCAAGATGGTCGATGCGGCGCAGCATCTCGTCGATCGGCACCGGCTTCGATACATCGTCGTATTCATTGCAGTAGGCGCAGGCCAGATTGCACCGGCGCATGGGCACAATCTGCGCCATGACGGGATGCCCGGTCGAAGTGAGCGCGTGGCCCACCAGGGCGAGTTCGCGCACCTTGCGGCTGGCGGCCTTCAAGCGGCGTCCTGCGGTCTGTTGGCTGGCTGCGGGCATTCTCTTCTTATTGAAACACAGGGAGATAGGGTGGGGCGAGTCCCGGCCCCGGAGTGGAGAAAGTAGCCGTCGAATGGTAACTATTCCCGGCTAAGCTGGCACCGTTCCTATGGACGATTCAGGCGGGCGATTCAGGCGCGACATCCCGAAGCAGGGCTGCTATGCCATTGGTATGATTCATCCTATTTCGCTCAAGGAGGCTCATCATCTGGTCCACGTGTAAGGGATTGTGCTCAAAGGCTTTAACGAACGATTGGATCAATTTAATGGCATGTGTCGTGTCGAATAACGACCGATAATGCCCTGCCATGCCGACCATCAACCCCCGGATGAGCACGTAATTGCAGCAAAGGATCAGAAACTCGCGATAGGCATGCATTCCCTGTTCCGGTCCGGGAGAGCTGAAGGGGAACAGATGCCCAAAGACATAATTCAGCAGATAGTTTTCCAGTAAAGGCCCCTGCTGCTCCGCCCACGGCCGGTAGTAGCGCGCATAGGCCTCCGCATAGTGCGGAGTCAGATCGATTGCGGTGAGGCCGGTCTGATACTGGATGCCGCATGCAAAATCCTGGATGCACTCATGAAAGCGTTGATTCTTTCTGGGCGACGAGATGCGCTGCTGCTCTACCAGGGCAATAATGGCGCCCAACTGTTTTGCAGTCTGCGGCGGAATTGCGTCCAGCGTACCGCGCAATTTTCCAGTAGAAATCATCTCCGCATATTCATTGAAGAGCCTGGGAATAAAGCCAATCTCACGCGCAGAGGTGAGTTCTTCAAGCCGACGGCAAAACATCCCCAGCAGAAAGAGCCTTTGCCAGATGGGGTAGGATCGGTCCTTCAGCAGCAAGACAACAAATTGCCGGATGGGCCAGAAATATACCAGGGGAGTTTCTCCATGCAGCTTCTCAGTAGCAGGCAAAGGTAGACGGGGATATGGCGCATTCGTTGTCCCATCGGAAACAAGTTGCGGGTGAAGCAGAACCAGCCTTGCCGCTTCCGGACAGGAGAGGAGCAGCGTTCTTTCTGCCTCGTTATCGATGGTTTTGATAGGGCGAGGATAGTGCGCGCAGGTGAGCGAGAGGTATTCTGCTCCATGCTCTTTTTGAATGGAGCAAAGCCGGTCCGCGCCCCAGAATGGACACGCTTCATCGCTGGCCGTTTTGATCTTTGCGAATTGCAGGTCGCTGGCATCGGTCTCGATCCGTACCAGTCGCTCCTGCATGATCGGGTAGAGAGAGCTATCTGGAATAGTCTGATATTTTTCAAAGGTGTTCTTGTCGATGGAGACAGTCCACCCATTACAGCAAGTGTCTTCACACTCGGCTCCGATACAACGAAAGGCCTCAGCGTATTGAGGGCGAATCTGAGCGACCCGGCGGTTTGAGAATGCAGGCATAGCGATCACAAGGAAGCAAGCAGCTTGCTGCCCAGAGTCATCGCCGCCTGGTTAGAAAACACTTAACCGGGCCTGGAAATTAGCTCCAAAATGCAATCGGGCGCCCATAAAGATGAGCGCCCGGTTGCTCGGAGCGGAACAGTGATCGAGGTTAGTTCATAGGATGGAGATCGAGCGAGCGCAGCTGATCTTCGAGCTTTTCTATTTCCTTTTGCAGCTGCTCTAAATCCATCGTTCTGATGGACTGCGATGTGAGCACCGACAGGTTCCCCGCCTGAGAATCACGATTCATTTCGTCGAAATCGAGCACGACAGGGCCTTCGTTCAACTCGGCATGGAACTGCGGTTCATCCAACACTTCCGGGCAGAATTCAGGCAAATCCAGCTCACCTTTCTTCTTCCGTTCGCCCGCCTGCAGGCTCAGCGTCTGCTCCTTCTTGTTGCGCATGACGGTAACCTGCACCTGCTTGCCGCGGTTGTTGTGCAGGGTCTTCAGCCAGTCGGAACGCGAGGCCATCACGCCATTGTTCACCTTGGTGATGACGTCGCCGGCCTTCAGTCCCGCAGTGGCCGCGGGGCTGTTCTCATCGACGCTTTTTACCAGCAAACCCGTACCGTCACTTACGCCGAAGTAGCTGGCCAACTGTGTGCTGATCACGTCCACGTCCGCGCCCACATAAAGCCCGTTCGTTGTGAAGACGCCGAAAAAGCCGCTGCCGAAGCCGCGCGTTGACGGTCCGACAAGACCTTCCGACGTGGGCGCTTCGCTGGGATCAGGCACGGTGAAGTGCTGAGACCAGGCGTTGGCTTCCACCTTGGCGCGGTCGGCAAGCTGTGCAGAGATATTCTGCTGCTGGCCATCGCGGCTGATCACAAAGTTGACCGTATGTCCGGGAGGTGTTTCGCGCAGCATACGCCGCAGCTGGTCGGCGCCTTCCACGCGCTGCCCGTTCATTTCGAGGACGACGTCGTGGACTTTGAGCCCCGCCTTATTGGCGGGCGCATCGTGATCGACGGTGACGATCTCAGCGCCGTGCGAATCCTTGAGCTTCAGCGCTGTGGCGCGATCGTTGTCGATATCGTGCATATCGATGCCGAGATAGCTTTGAGAAGTGTGCGCGAGATATGCCGGTGTGTCACTGAGAACAACGATCGGTTGTGCAAAACCCTGATGATCACCTGCCGCCAGCAGCGCGCCGCCAGCAGCGACGAAGGTCCAACCCAGCCTCAAAAAGTGTTTCATTGGTGTGCCTCAAATCAGTCGTCCTTAGTAGCTCTGACTTTTTATTTACTGAAATGTTACCGCGGCAATTATTGAATTTGGGGTAATTGCTGCAGGACCTGTCGCGAAACCGTGCGGATTTGCGGATTATCATCCTGCGCCGCTACGGTATGCAAGACTTCGCGCACGCTCGAATCGCCCTCGACCGGAGCGATCAAGTTGATGGCCTGGGAACGGACACGCGGATCAGAGTCCTTCATCAGGGCCTCAAGCACGGCGTCGCGTACGCGCATGTCTTCCGGAATGTAAGGCTCCAGCCCTTCCAGCGCCTTCATGCGTACGTTCGCGTTCTTGTCGTAGCGCAAAGCCACCATCAGGGCATCGCGGATAGGGCCATCGTCGCATTGGTGCCCGTTGCGGCACTCGCTGGCCAGCAGGCCAACAGAATTGTCACGCACGCCCACGTTCCCATTGTTCTGCGTGCCCAGCAGCAACAGCTGGCGGATGCGCGGATCGTCCAAATTGCCCTGCATCGTCTCGGGAACCAGCTTGTTGTAGTTCACCTTTACGGTCCCGGAAGCGGGATCGCGCGTGATGCCGCTCACATTCGCAATTTGTGCCGGATTATCCTCTGCCGCGGCAGGAGACTGGCCGAGATTCAAGACCAGCTTCGACTGCTCCGCCTCATGCGCCTTCAGACCGGCGCGGTAGCCGCCGTATCCGCCTGCGGCAACGCCCACCAACAGCAGCATGGATGCCATGACCGGAGTGGCACGCAAACGGCCGAGGCTACGGGTAAAAACCTGCGTAAGCCGCACCAGCCAACCGCCATGCGGTATATTGTCGAGTGCTTCTTCCAGGCGCATGCGCGCCTTCGCCAGCATGGCCGCTGACGGCTCTTCGACCGGATGGAGCGACATGGCCGCCTGCAATCCGCGGACGGCCTGCATGTCGCGGCGGCACTCCTCACATCCCAGAAGATGTTGTTCGAGTTGATGATTGACGTCGTCGGAGAGCTCTCCGTACGCGGCCAACGCGATATTCTGCTGAGCCATGTCACACTTCATCGCCATAAGTCCTTTGCCTCACTTCGCCTCAAAAAGTCTGTTGCCCGAACTTTTGTTATTAGAGTTTTTCTTGTCTTACAGGAGCTTCTTTGAGCGCCTTTTTTTCTTTTTCGGTACTGCACAACAACTACGGGGTTAGAAGCTAGCGCACTTCCGCCAGGTTTGCTCTTAATTTTCGGGTTGCACGAAAGAGCGTGTTCTTGGCTGTTTCTTCCGTCGTATTTAACATTTCGCCAATTGTTCTCAGCTTCAGCCCTTGATAATGCTTCAGCTCGAAGACCATGCGTTCGCGCGGCGTCAGCTTATCGAGCGCCGCCTGAATGCGCTGGCCCAGAATCTTGCGTTGCAGCTCGCGATCCGGATTCGCCCCGGCACGGTCATCGCTCACATTGCTGAGCAGATCCATCTCTTCGCCGGAGGCATCCAGCATCACTGCCGGATCCTCGCGCCGCGCCTTACGCCTGCGCAGCTGGTCGAGACACAGATTGGTCACGATCCGGTAAATCCAGGTATAGAACGAGCACTCGAAGCGGAAATTGCCCAGATACCGGTAGGCCTTCAAAAAGGCTTCCTGATGGATGTCCTGCGCATCCTGCTCGGAGCCGGTAAGGTGCAGAGCGAGCCGCAAGACTGCCTGATCATATTGACGCACCAGCAGGTCAAAGGCTGCCCTCGATCCCTGCTGAGCTTCCCGAATCAGTTCAGTTTCTGTGGCGCGGTCGCGTACGTCCGTGAGCATCCGTTGCGAGGATTGTATCGCTCGGCCCTGTTCATGCGCCGTGGCTGCGAGGGGGACGGGTATTCGTAGTGCGTCTGCCGGCATGCGTTAACTGCTCCGTTTACTGCTTCAGGAATACGGTCGCAAATGCAATTAATCAGACGCTTCAGCCCGTATTTTGTTAGCGATACGGCGGCACTTTTTTGTTTCCTTTACACTCGGCTCATGAACTCTGCAGAAAACCTCTTTTCCAGCCAGGAATCCGCCCCGAAATCCGGCTGGATCACTGCTTTTTGCGACGGCGGCTCGCGCGGCAATCCTGGCCCCGCCGGATACGGCGTCTACATTCAGGATGAAAAAGGGCAGAAAGTCGCCGAATTGAGCGAGTTTTTAGGCAAAAAAACGAACAATTTTGCTGAATATTCGGGCCTTTTGGCGGCACTCGATTACGCTATCGCCCACGGCCATTCCCACCTCAAGGCCGTCGCCGATTCCGAGTTGATGGTGAAGCAGATTAAAGGGCAATATCGCGTCAACAGCCCGGAGCTGCGTCCTCTATATGAAGAGGCCCGCCGCCGCATCGCGCAGCTGGAAGGCTTTCAGATTCAACATGTTCTGCGCGAAAAAAACCGCCACGCCGACCGTCTGGCCAATGCAGCAATGGATAAAGGCACAGGCCGTGCCTCGTCAGCGGACGGCGTGCCGGCGCAAAAGCCGCAAACCCTCCGTGGTTTTGTGAAAGGCGGGGTGATTCACCTTCTTGAAGGCGAGCTGCCGGATGGGGTCTTTGTGAAGGTCGTGCGCGAAGGCTGACGCATTCAAAAACCGGCTTCGACCAATTCTGCGACTCCGTAGCTATAATGCGGACGCATGTTTCCTTACGATTCCACGCTGCTGACAGCCGCGCAGTCGGTCCCCGCCGCCGTGTCGGACGTTCTGCTCGTCATGCAGACGATCGAAGCGACCTGCGTCGACGGGGACGGGCTGAAGTGGTTCAACTGGCTTTATCTTCAGGTGACGGAAGCGGTCGAAGCCCGCATCGTAGCCGGGGGATTCAGCGATCCCTCATGGCTTGCTGAACTGGATGTGCAATTCGCCCGCCTGTATTTCGCTGCTCTGGCTTCATCGCTCTCGGGCCAGCCCACGCCGGGCTGCTGGCAGGCGTTATTTGGAAGCCGTAACCAGGCGCAGACCGCCCGCATTCAGTTTGCGATGGCTGGTATCAATGCGCACATCAATCACGACCTAGCGGAAGCGCTTGTCGCCACCTGCGCCGCAACCGGCACAACTCCCGACCATGGCGGGGTGCTCTATACCGACTACACGGCGCTCAATACGACACTCGACAGCCTCATCGAATCGGCCAAACAGACACTGCACGTTCGTCTGCTTGGAGATGCGCTTCCGCCGGCTGCACAACTCGAAAACACGCTGGCAGCCTGGAGCGTAAGCGCCGCGCGCGAGTCTGCATGGCGCAACGCAGAGATCCTGTGGCATCTACGCGCACAGCCGGATCTGTCTTCAGCTTTTCTGGATTCGCTCGACGGCCTGACAACCGTAGCAGGCAAGGCGCTCCTTGTTCCTGTTCCTTGAGCGCCACGCATGCCGACATGTCGAACACATGCACCTTTCAACTCATCCGCGCGGCCACTGTCTACTGCTTGAGCGCGGATTCGACAGCCGATACGACCTGAGGCGAGTCTGGGGTGACATTCGGTTCAAAGCGTGCCACCGGTTTGCCGTTACGGTCAAATAGAAATTTTGTGAAGTTCCACTTGATGTCCCCGCCGATCTGGGGATTCACGGCCTTGTCTGTGAGAAACGCGTAGAGCGGCGTCTTGTCGTCGCCGAGGACGGAGACTTTGGCCATCATTGGGAACGATACGTTGTACTTTGTGCTGCAGAACTTTTTGATCTCTTCGTTCGTGCCCGGCTCCTGGCCGGCAAAATTATTTGCCGGAATGCCGACAATCACGAGTCCGCGATCTTTGTATTTCTCATAGAGCGATTCGAGCGCCGTGTATTGCGGGGTGAAGCCGCACTTGCTGGCGACATTGACCAACAGAAGGACTTTGCCATGGTACTCGGACAGCGCTACCGGCTTGCCATCGATGGACTTCAAGGTGAAGTTATAGACTGACCGGGCTGCCGCCATAAGGCTTCCAGCCATGCAAAGCACAAGTGCAAACGCTAACTTACGCACAGTTCATCCTCCGGATAGTAGGGAAATTATAGCGAGCGGACGATGACAGACTTGCTACAGAAATCCTTTTATTTGAAGGTCATTGTGATCGGATCAATGACTGTGTTTCGGCGACTGTGCGATTGACATGGCGCAAATTTACTTTGTCAGATGCGCCTTCACAATCTCGCTCACCTGGCGGCCATCGGCACGCAGCCCGGATGCCTGAATCTTTGCCTGCACGGCTTTCATGGCGGCGCCCATGTCTTTCGGCCCGAAGGTCTGCCCGGCGAGCGCTTCCTCGACCAGCTTTTTGATCTCCTCTTCGCCCGCTGCCTTGGGCATATAGCCTTCGATCAGCGCGATCTCGCCGAGCTCTTTTTCGGCCAGCTCCGGGCGATTGCCCTTGGTGAATTGCTCGACGGATTCGCGCCGCTGCTTGATCAGCGTGGTAAGAATCTGCTGCGCCTCGGCATCGGTGAGCGGCTCGCGCTTCTCGATCTCTTTATTCTTGAACGCGGTCTTGACCATGCGCAGCGTGGTGAGACGCTCGGACTCGCGTGCTTTCATCGCGGTGACAATATCTTTTTCAACCTGTTGCACTACACTTGCCTGGCTCACGTGGCTCCTGTGAAAAAAACCTGCTCCTGGAATGTCCAAACTTCTAATTATAGAAAGAAACGCGATTCCGGGCCTCTCGCTACAATGAATACAGAGGATTCCGAGACAATGATTCGTAAGACGCGCCTGTTTACCCCCGGCCCAACCCCTCTGCTTCCCGCAGCACAGTTCGCCATGGCCGCCGCCGATATTCATCACCGTACGCCTGAATTCCGCGCTCTTTATCTGCGGGTATTGGAGCAACTGAGGGCCTTTGTCGGCACGAAGAACGATGTGCTGCTGCTGGCGTCGTCCGGAACCGGAGCGATGGAAGCCGCGGTTTCGAATCTGACCTCGCCCGGCGACCGCGTGCTGGTGCTCTCGGCGGGAAAGTTCGGCGAACGCTGGGAGGCGCTGGCCAAGGCCTTCGGCTGCGCTGTCGATGTCATCAAGGTTCCTTACGGGCAGACTTTTTCGCTCGACGAAGTGCGCAAAGCGCTGAAGACTGAAACCCGCGCTGTGCTCATGCAGGCGACCGAATCATCGACCGGTGTGCGCCACGATGTGAAGGGCGTTGCTGAACTGCTGAAGAGTGCGAAGAGCGACGCGCTGCTGATTGTCGACGCCATCACCGGCCTCGGCACCACGCATTTCGATGTAGATGGCTGGGGCGTGGACGTCGTCATCGGCGGCTCGCAGAAGGCGGTCATGATTCCGCCAGGGCTTTCCTATATCGGCGTCAGCCAGCGCGCATGGGAGGCGATGGAGACCTCGCTCAATCCGCGCTACTACTTCGATCTGCGCAAAGAGCGCAAGAACGCAAAGAATGGGGAATCAGCTTACACGCCTGCAGTTGCGTTGATCGCCGCTCTGGGCGCTGCTCTTGACTACATTGCGGCGCAAGGTGGAGGCGATTTGGCCGCAGGGCGCAAGGTTCTGGTCGACAACGCTGAAACCTGCGCTGCCATGACGCGCGCGGCTGTCGAGGCGCTGGGGTTGAAGCTCTTTGGGCCGGATGCGCCCGCAGCGGCTGCGACCGCCGTTCTGCCGCCGGCAGGCGTCGATTCGGGCGTCATCGTAAAAGAATTGAAGAGCCGCTTTGCCGCCATCATCACCAACGGACAGGGCGAGATGAAGGGACAGATCTTCCGCATCGCTCATATCGGCTTCTTCGATTACATGGATACGATCGCGATTATCGGAGCGCTCGAGCAGGTTGCGGCTTCGTCGCTCAAGCTGCCGGGATTCGAGTTCGGCAAAGCGGTCGCGGCTGCGCAGAAGGTGTATGCGGAGCGGACGGCAAAGGCTGCAGAAACGCTTGAGGCTGTGGGCGCGAGATAACTCACTCCCAATGTTTGTCATCCCGACCGGCGCACGAAGTGCAAAGCGGAGGGACCTGCAGTTTTCATGCCCTCATTGTGCAGAAGGCGAAAAAGCAGGTCCTTCGACTACGCGCCTATGACGCTTCGCTCAGGATGACAACTTTTTGAAGATAAATAATTCAGGAGCAAGATGAAGATCGTTCTCGCCGAAAAAGTTTCTCCCGCCACACTCGCCGTTTTCAAGGCCGAGCCGGACTGGCAAGTTCTTACCCACGATCAGGTGACCAATCTTCCGGAAGCGCTGGCGGATGCTGATGGGCTCGTCGTGCGCTCGGCTGTACAGGTGGACGATAAGCTGCTCGCCTCGGCACCCAAGCTGCGCGTGATCGGACGCGCCGGAGTCGGCGTAGACAACATCGATGCCGATGCAGCCACGCGCCGCGGCATCGTGGTGATGAATACGCCCGGAGCCAACGCCGTCGCCGTTGCCGAGCTGACGCTTGGACTCATGCTCGCGCTTGGACGCATGCTGCCCAAAGCCAACTCCACGATGCACGCTGGCAAGTGGGAGAAAAAATCGCTGCAGGGAACGGAGCTGCGGGGCAAGAAGTTCGGCATCCTCGGGCTTGGGCGCATCGGGCTTGAAGTCGCTCGCCGCGCGCGCAACTTTGGCATGGAGCTGATCGGACACGATCCATTTGTCTCCGCTGCCGTGGCGCGTGAAAATGCGATCAAGCTCGTGACCGTGGAAGAACTCTTCCGCGAATCGGACTACCTGACGCTGCACGTCGGCCTCACACCGCAGACCACGGGCATCATCAATGAAAAGACCCTCGCCACCATGAAGAAGGGCGTGCGCATCATCAACTGCGCGCGGGGCGAGCTGATCGTTGAGGAGGCGCTGGCCGAAGCGCTGAAGAGCGGTCACGTTGCCGGAGCCGGGCTCGATGTCTTCCATCAGGAGCCGCTGAAGGACTCGCCATTTTTCAATCTTGAAAATGTGATTCTCACGCCGCACATTGCCGGATCGACTGCCGAAGCGCAGGAGGCCGTCGGCGTGCAGATTGCCTTGCAGGTGCGCGAGTACCTGAAGCTCGGCGTCGTGCAGAATGCCGTCAACCTGCCTTCACTCTCGCACGAAGAGTATCTGGAGGTCGCGCCATACATCGAGATGGCGGGACGGCTGGGAACGTTTCTTGCACAGTTTCCAGAGGCAGGCATCGAGAGCATCGAGCTTTCCTATAACGGCCGCCTCGCCGAAGGGAAAACCGAGCTGATCCGCAACAGCGCCATCGCGGGAGTTCTCGGCCATTCGGAGAGCGTCAACCGCATCAATGCCGCAGCCATTGCCGCCGAACGCGGCATCCGCATTCACGAAGAGAAGAAAGAAGCCGCGTCAGGCGGAGCGGGCAGCGTGCTCAAGCTCACACTGCACACGCCCACGTCCGATTTCACCGCCAACGCGACGGTGTTGCATGGTACGTCGGCGCGGCTGCTGAGCCTCGATAGCATCGACATCGAAGCGCCGCTGCAGGGTGCGCTGCTCACGATCCACAACCGCGACGTGCCGGGCGTGATTGGACGCGTCGGGACCATCCTCGGAGACCACAAGGTGAACATCGCCAATTTTGCATTGGGCCGCTCCGACCGCAGCCATCGTGTGCCGCAAGGCAGTGCGCTGGCAGTTGTGCAGATCGATGGGAGCATCACGGAAGCCGCACTCGATGCGTTGCGGGGCGTTGAGTCGATTCTTCAGGTGCATCTGGTGAATCTGGACGGGCAGAAGTAGCGCTCGAGGCTGTTATTCTGCAGATACTTTTGTAAGTAATAAAAAGCCCGCTATCCGCGGGCTTTTTTCTTTTACTGGGGCTGCTGTTGTTGAGCCGTCGGCGGATCGGTCGTTGCGGGCGCCTGCGGTTGAGGCTTCGTTGAATCTGAGCCCTTAAAGAGGAAGGGTACGTGGAAGGGTAGGTCAGCATTGCTCTTCTTGCTGACTTTTTGCTTCGCGGATGATTCCTCGGCGACAACCGTGCGCTGTGAATTAATGCAGAGCCAGTTCGAGCGTACGCGCTGGAAGACGTGCGTGAAGATGCCGCGATCTTCTATCGAATCGTTGCCTCCGCTCCTGTGCCGCGTGATGTAAGTGCCGTTGACCACGGCAACATCGCCCAGCATGCGCACGCTGATGACGCGCTGCTCCATGGTCAGCGGGTCATTGGTCCTCTGGAAGAGAAGCGCAATCTGCTGGTTGCGGGTGGTCACTTCGCCGCTCGCCGAAATGCCCACGTAGAGCGGCGACAGCAGCAGCTCTATCCCATACTGGTCGCGCTTGACGATGGCATCGCTCCATTGGTCTTCGAGCTTCTGCATCTCCTTAATCTCGGCGGTCTGGGCAGCAGTTGCGTTTGTGGGAGTGATGGCTACGGGACTTTGCGCGAAGGAAGAACCAGCAGTTGTGCAAAGCGCAAGAAAAACCAACGAGGTACGGGTAAACATATGCTTCATAGTTGCGTTTGGGGCGACTCTTAATGATATCGCCTCCACATGACTTAGACGAGGGAAATGCCCGAAATGTGGGCATTTCGATGAAATCTTGCACAGAAAAGCCTGTTTTTCAACTAGATCCACAGCTCCATTTGCCATATTCGAGGCCATGCGAGTGGCCTAAACTAAAACTTCATGGCCACCACTCCCGACATCGCATTTGAGCGCGGACTCCCGGCCAGCATCGACGCCGAGCGCTCGATTCTGGGCGCGATCCTGCTCGACAATCATTCCTATAACGAAGCTGCCGAAAAGCTGCATGCCGACGACTTCGCGCTCGACTCGCACCGCCGCATTTACAGCCGCATGGCGGAGCTGATCGACGCGAGCCGCGCCGTCGATATCGTCACGCTCGCGGAAGAACTGGCCAAGCGCAAGGAGGTCGAAGCCGTCGGCGGTGTCGCCTATCTTGCGTCGTTGACGGAAGGCCTGCCGCGCCGTCCGTCGATCGAAGAGTACGTCCGCATCGTCAAGGACAAGTCGCTGCTGCGGCAGCTCATCAACATCTGTTCGACGGCCATCACACGCGCCGCAGATCAGGGCGAAGAAGCGCTCGAAGTGTTGAATGCCGCCGAGAGCGGGCTGCTCGAAGTCACCGAGCGCGGCATCACGCGCGGATTCGCCAGCATTCCGGAGATCGTCAGCGGCTCCTTCGGCTCCATCGACAATCTATTCAAGGAAGGCCAGCGCGAAGTCACGGGACTCGCCACGCACTTTACCGATTTCGACAAGATGACCAGCGGATTGCAGAAATCGGAGCTGACGATCATTGCGGCGCGTCCGTCGATGGGAAAAACGGCGTGGGCGATCAACATCGCGCAGAATGCCGCCGTGACGGGCGGTAAAGTCGTCGCCGTTTTCTCGCTGGAAATGTCGAAAGAGTCTCTCTTGCGACGTATGCTGGCGTCGCAGTCCCTGGTCGATTCACAGAAGATTCAAAAGGGCTTTTTTTCCGGCGAAGATCAGCGAAAGCTGACACATGCCCTTGAACAGCTGGTCGAATCGAAGATGTTCATCGATGACACGCCCGGTATTTCTCTGACAGAAATGCGCGCCAAGGCGCGACGGCTGCGGCAGATGAACAGTGGACTGGATTTAATCGTGATTGACTATCTGCAGCTGATGACCGCCAGCACCCTTGGCCCCGCCGGCAAGCGCTATGAGAACCGCACGCAGGAAGTGTCGGCCATTTCGCGTGGCTTGAAAGCTCTTGCCAAAGAGCTGGATGTGCCCGTCATCGCGCTCTCGCAGCTAAGCCGTGCCTCTGAGCAGCGCGGGGGCGACAAAAAGCCCATGCTTTCTGACCTGCGCGAATCCGGCTCGATCGAACAGGACGCCGATGTGGTCGCTTTCATCCACCGCGAAAGCTATTACAACCGCGACGAGAACGGTCAGCCTGATCCCGATACCGAGGGGAAGGCCGAAATTATTATTGCCAAGCAGCGTAATGGTCCGACTGGATCGGTTCACCTGGCGTATATCTCGAAGTGCACCCGTTTTGAGAATCTCGCCTATGGGGCGGATGGCGGGGACTACTAAAGCAGATTGCGACTGGAGTCCTCGCATCGATTTTGTCATCCTGAGCGAAGCGAAAGATCTGCTTGCTCTTCTCCTCAGCATGACTGGCGAAGCCTAGACTCTACCAGGAACAGAAAAAGCAGATCCTGCCCCCTCACTGCGTTTCAGGGGCAGGATGACATCTTGTGTAGGGTTTTCGATAGCGAGGGAACAGACCAGGGATGAATTTCTTCGGTGGCGGCATCATCGGATTTTTCTTTGGTTTCGGTTTCGGAGTTGGCTGCGCCCTCGCCGTCATGTACTCCATCTATATTGGTGGCTACCGCAGGGCCGTTGAAGACTCTCTACGTGTCGAAAAGTCCGATCGTTATCGACACTGGTTACCAAAAATCCAGGCGAAATTAGAAAAAGAGCATTTTAAAGCTTGATTCTCGTCTTCGTGGTGTGGGACTATCCAGCACGCTAATTTGAGCGTGCAATAAAAATTATCGATACGTTTACGACAGCAGGATTTATCAACAAGTAATTTCCTTCCCCGCAGCATCAAATATAAGAAACGATGCGCGACATCGAATACACCATCGGAGTGGCGAATGGTTCATCCCCTTCCAGTTTGCTCACCCCGCTAGCTCGATAAGTTTTGAAGGAGATACACACATGCAGGTTTTTTGTCTTGCCACTTCCGAATCAGCTGACGTCCAGTGCAGGATATGCGGGCAGAACTACGCAATTTACTTCGAACGTAAATTGCAGGAAGAACGGGAAGAAGCCTTGCAGGCCGTGATGGAAGCTTTGGAAAGCCATCATGCTGCCGATCTGGAGCCTACCGCTCATCCGGAGAAAGCATTCAATGTGCCTGCGTGGCATGGCGCGGCGCACATGTCCGGGGCTGCCATTCTCGGCGGTGCTCCGCCGTGGGCTGCCTGATTCAGCTGGATACTTCCCTAGTGTCATTCTGAGCCGAAGGCGAAGAATCCATGCAGAGCCTCGGTAGTTACAGATGATCTCGTTTTAGCCGGGGAAAGGCGGATTTTTCGGAACAAAGCTGCAAAAAGTTGTTGCAGACGATGGATCATAGGTATTCTGCCCTTCCGTTCCTCAGGGAAAACAAAAACGCCACCCCGAAGGGTGGCGTTTTGCATTTGGTTTGAATCGACTTACTGCTCGCGCTTCCAGTTCATCAGGTCGCCGAGAGTCGTGGTCGAGCTTGAAACCGGCTGCTTGTAAGACTCGACTTCCGCGCGGCTGGCTTCTTCGCCTACGGCGCGCAGGCTGAGTCCGACCTTCTTCTCATCAGCGTTCATCTTGATGATCTTGAACTCGTGCTCCTGGCCTGCTTCGAGCTTCACCGGTGTGCCGTGATTATCCGTTGCCTCAGAAACGTGGCAGAGACCTTCAACACCCTCGGCAATCTCAACGAACGAGCCGAACTGTGCCGAGCGCAGCACCTTACCCTTGACCACATCTCCCACGCGATGCTGGGCAAAGAATGTCTCCCAGACGTCGGGCTGGAGCTGCTTGATGCCGAGCGAGAGGCGGCGGTTTTCCGGCTCTACGCCGAGCACCACGGCCTTCACTTTTTCACCCTTCTTAAGGACTTCCGAAGGATGCTTGACGCGCTTGGTCCAGCTCAGGTTCGAGACGTGCACCAGACCATCGATGCCGTCTTCGATCTCGATGAAAGCGCCGAAGTCGGTCAGGTTGCGAACGCGGCCTTCGACATTGGTGCCTGCCGGGTAACGCTCGGTCAGGTGCTCCCATGGATTCTCGAGGAGCTGCTTCATGCCCAGCGAGATGCGGCGGTCGTTGGGGTTGACGGCAAGAATGACCGTCTCCACTTCGTCGCCTGGCTTGACCAGCTTCGACGGATGCTTCATCCGCTTCGACCAGGTCATCTCGGAGACGTGGACGAGGCCTTCGATGCCCTGTTCGAGCTCAACGAATGCGCCGTAGTCGGTCACGCTGAGGACGCGGCCGCGGACGCGGGCGCCAATCGGGTAGCGCTCGACTGCATCGAGCCACGGATCAGGCGTGAGCTGCTTGAAGCCGAGCGAGACGCGCTGCTTATCTTTGTCGAACTTGAGGACCTTAACCTGAATCTCGTCGGCGACGTTCACCAGGTCGCGCGGGTGCGTCAGGCGTCCCCACGACATATCGGTGATGTGCAACAGACCGTCGATTCCACCGAGATCGACGAATGCGCCGTAGTCGGTCAGGTTCTTGACCGTTCCGGTAAGAACGCTGCCCTCTTCGAGGTGCTCGAGTGTCTTTGAGCGCTTCTGGGTCTGCTCTTCTTCCAGAATCTCCTTGCGGGAGACAACCACGTTGCCGCGCTTCTTGTTCAGCTTGATGACGCGGATTTCAATCTGCTGGCCGATGTAGGCATCCAGATTGCGCACCGGGCGAACCTCGAGCTGGGAGCCGGGCAGGAACGCCTTGATGCCGATATCGACGGTCAAACCGCCCTTGACGCGGCCAAGCACGGTGCCGGTGATAATCGACTTCTCGTTGGCAGCCTTCTCGATCGCATCCCATACGCGGTGTCGCTGGGCCTTTTCATAGCTCAGGACATAGCCGCCTTCGGCCTCTTCCCGCTCGATGACGACTTCGACCGCGTCACCGGCGTTGAGCTTGGGCTGACCGGCGTGGTCGAGCACCTGCTCAATCGGAATCAAGCCTTCCGACTTCATCCCCACATCGACGACGACATGCTTATCGGTCAGCTTGATTACGGTGCCGGACACGACGTGGCTGTCATCAAATGCCTGCGCTGCTGCTTCAGCAGCCTGCTCACGGTCAAACGACTCGAGCACTGCGGCAAAATCTTCCATGCTGTTCAGGTCGGCCTCTTCATCAAGCGGCTCTGATGCGACAGCAACAGGATGTGTGGTTTCTACGGAAGGAGACTCTGCGGAAATGGCTTCCGGGTTATGGGTGGTTTCGATGGACGGCTCGGCGTACTCCGTCGCTGCTTCCAGCGTTGGGGTTTCAAGTTCGGTGTTCAGAGGAGTGCTCTCGGTTTGTTCAGGATTAAGGACGTCTGCCATAACAGCCAGCTCAAGTGGGATTCAGGGTCGGCGGACCCCGTTTTTCCGCCCTGCAACCTGAACGCGTATGGCTGGCTCAGTGCTGCAGATTCCTTCGCTCATAGCTTTAGATTCAAACTGGTCCGCGAAGATTCGGGAATCGACGTTCCCTCGTGCTTAGCGCTGTACGGACGATCTCAGAGGGAGACCAGGGTGTGTGGTGGGCACGACTCAGTCTCCGGTTGGGAGCATTCCGCCAGGCAGGAACATGCAGGAGCGGCGATCACAGGCCCACGCGTGAATCCCGCGCACGTAGAACCTGTAAGAAAATGATAGATCTGCGCGGAAGCCGTGTCAATGCAGAGCCCTTAGATTCACGAAGTTGCAATATCTTTGGCTGGCATTTCACAGCTCCAACCCAAAAGTTGGCAGTAATTGCACAGTAAACAGGGCAATCGCCGAGAATAGATGCCGGATGAGTCACTTCGCGGACGAATTTACCGTGAGGACGAGCGGCTGCTGGATTTGCTGACCTGAACTTGTGGTCAAAACAGCATTCATCACGTAGGTTGTGCCTTGCTGGTTCTCGATGATGTTCGTTGTCGACCCTCCACCGCAGGCGGACGCTGTCAGCAGCAGAGCGCAAGCCAGCAGAATTACAGGCCAGCAGCTTAAACGCCTGCCTGATTTGCGAAGTGGACCAGGCAATAATCCGAAGAGGAACGCCAGGGTTATCGGAGCTGCGAAAACCTTGAGCATGGAAGCATTCGCAGCAGATGCCGCCGGCCCGACGGTGTAGGTCACGGCGACCGGGCTGTTTCCTGTTATGGCCAGCGTTGCCGGGCTGCCGATGCACTGCATACCCGCTGGAGCACCTGTACAGCTCACAGTAAGTGTTCCGGTAAATCCTCCAATGGCGGTAACCATGAGACTATACGTCGCTGTCTGGCCTGCATTGATCGTTGCAGAGGTTGAAGAGCCGGAAGCAGCGCTGACGGCGAGACTTGTTCCGGCACCTGACAATTGCACCGTCTGCGGACTGCCTGGAGCATTGTCCTGAATGGTCAGCGCGCCGGTCTGGCTGCTTGTGCCTGACGGCGTAAAGGAGACGTCGATGGTGCAGGAACTGCCGGGGATAATAGCGCCGCTGCATGCGCTCAGCGCACTGAAGCCGTCGCTGGCGGTAACGGATTGTATCTGGGCCGCGGCGCCGCCCACGTTTGCGACCGTGACGATCTGCGGCCCGCTTGCGGTGCCGACAAGCGAGTTGAAGGTAAGCGAAGAAGGCGTAATGCTCAATTGCGCAACCGGGACTGCCGTCCCCGTACCTGAGAGGGCGATGGCTTGCGGGCTGTTCGAGGCGTTATCCGCAATGCTGACGGCGCCGGTTTGGCTGCCGACGGTGGTCGGTGCGAACGCAACCATCAATGCGCAGCTGGCGCCGGGGGCTATGCTGGGCCCGCAATTATTTGTCGAAGAGAATCCGCCAGATGCGCTGATGGATTGAATTTCCAGCGGCGCGTCTCCGGTATTGCTGAGCGTGACCGTCTGTATCGCGCCAGTGGTTCCGATGGTTTGATTTCCAAAGGCCACGGCTGAAGGAGAAGTACTCGCCAGCGGGCCGGTTTGCACACCCTGTCCTGTGAGACTTACTGAAGCGCTAAAACCATTTTCGTCTGCCAGTTTAATAGAACCGGTGCTCACACCGGTTGCGGTAGGGGTAAAAGTTACGTCTACAGTGCATGTGGATACGAGCTGACCTCGGCAGCTTGTGCTGTAGGTAAAACCGCCCGACAGCAATATGTAGGCAATAGGATCCGGCTGGCTGCTGACGCTGGTGAAAGTAATTTGCTGCGTTGTGCTCGTTCCAATTTTTTGATAGCCGAAGTCCAGTGATGTTGGAGAAGCAGTGAAAGGTGGAGCAACCACCGTGGCGAAAACCGGAACACTTATAGGGCTGGCGGAAGCATTGCTTGTAATCGAGATATTCCCGCTGTAAGGGCCAATGTCTGCAGAAAAAAGTTGAATGGAAATGTTGCAGCTGGCAAGCGAACTAGCTGCCCCGGGAGGGAGCGAACCAAGGCAGTTGTCATTTTCCTGGAGAGGCGCTTGTGCCTGCACGGCAGAAATCGTTAGAGCATCTGCTCCTACACTCGTCAATGACAACTGAGCTGGATTCCCCGTCGCGGTGGCTAAGGATTCGTAATTCACGCTCCCTAAATCCAGATAAAAGCTATTGATATTCATGGCAGACATCGCGGTGGCAGGTAGGTAGAGAATCCCGCTTGCGTCGAGAATCGCGGGATTGCCGCCAGTGGTCAGATGGATGCCTTGAAGGTACGGATTCGGGTTGAAGGAACTGGTGAGGAACGATTCTTGTTTGAAGGTTCCGTTGCCATTCCCCTGCGCCCAATAAAGAGAGCCATTGGAGTAGAACACCAAATCGAGTAAGCCATCACCGTTGATGTCCAACAAGACATCGTAAGCCTGGACACCGCTACTCCCGCTGTTGTTCTCTGGATGGACAGGAAGAAGCGCCTGCCCAGGCGTCTGAAATGCACCAGTGCCATCGCCGGAAAAAAATAGAAACGATGCTGATCCAGAGTCAAACACCAGCACATCGAGATTGCCATTCCCATCTAAGTCTGCGACCTGACCACTGGCAAGAGGCTGGAATGGATAGCTCAGCCCTGCTCCTGCAGTAAACGATCCGTTGCCCTGACCTAATTCAACCTGGATGCCAGCAGAATTTGGCAGTATCAGGTCGGGATTTCCATCGTGGTTTACATCTCCAATCGATACCTGGGGAATGGGAATCGGTGCGTTGAAGGGATAGATGTTGTTGATGGTAACGATGGGAGCAGCAAAACCACCATGGGTGTCTGCAAGATAAATGACGTAATCCAAAACGTTGTCAGTAACCAGAATGTCGGCGTATCCGTCGTGATTGAAATCCGCCGTATAGATGGCGACTGGGTATGTGTTGCCACCCGGGGATGAACCTGGCGGCATGGGGAGGATGGGGAATGCAAGCGACTGCAGCGTTTGGAATGTACCATCGCCATTGCCCAGCGCGTAATCAATAACGTTATTGCTATCAGAAGATAGAGCAATGAAAGCCACATCAGCTTTCTGATCTCCGTTGAAGTCCCCCGTCGCACCCCCCGAGGCGTTTAAGCAACCTGAGGGCATCGGTGCAGGTCTCACGGCAGGAAATCCATCCCCTCGTCCGATGTAAGTCAGAATTTGAGTAGGGATCAGGCCCTGACACAGCGACAACGTTGCAAAATCCAGCTTTCCGTCGCCGTTGAAATCACCGGTTGCGGCGTTCTTTAGCGGAGTGATGACTTGATTCAGGCTGTAAGAATTTGACGAGCTTTGTGCCTGCGTCGATACATTGGCGATGAGGAACAACGTAGACAGCAGAAAAACCAGGCGTCGCACAGTCGCACCTCAGCGTGAGAGTAGAAGGTTCGCAAGGCCAGGCGGAGCTGCATCAGTATGCGGAACGGGCTACTTCGCGTCAAGTAATAAGTGAGAGAGGCTCTCTAGTCTGCGGCACAGATGCCGCAAACCATCGCTCCGAACTTCGCCGCCTTTGCCGGACCGATGCCATCGACAGCAAGTAAATCTTCTTCAGTGCGTGGGCGCTCCACTGCGATAGCACGCAGCGTTTTGTCGGGAAAGATCAGGAATGCTGGCTGGCCCATTCTGCCGGCCTCTTCGCGCCGCCATGCGCGCAGCTTTTCTTCAAGCGCCGCGGCTTCCGCGGAGAGCGGCACTTCAACCTTCAACGCCTTCTGTTTGCGCTCCCGCTTCGCAGTCTTTGCCGCAGGAGCAGTGTGTTCACTGCTGTCGCGCATCAGGATGCTGACCGCATCGTCCTCTCCTAAATCTTCACCATCGCGTGTGAGGCTTGCCTTGCGATAGGCAATGCTGCGGCCGTCTTTCTCGAAGCTGGCGTCTTCAATCGCAAGAAGGCCCGCGCCGCTCAGTGCTCCTAATATGTCTTCGAAGTGGTCGCGGCTTATTCCATTGCGATCGCATAACTCCTGATGCAGCTTGCCTGTTGATTTCGACCCGCCGGAGCGCAAAGCCCGCAGCAGCGAGAACATCACTTCGCGCTCCGTGTCGTCCAATGGACGGAAACGCTGCGCGATCGCCCGTTCCGGCGAACAGACGTCACAATGCCCGCAGGCGCGGCGTCCATCTTCGTCGTCGCCAAAATGCCGCACCAATTGCGACATGCGGCACTGATGCGATTCCGCGTAGCGCACGACCTTATCGAGCTGCGTCATGCGCTGGTTCGATTGCGAGAGATATGGCTGCCGCCAGCCTTGATCGCCGCGCGTCACATTGCCGTCATAGTCGATGCGGGCGCCACCGTGCGTCATCAGCTTGTCGAGCGCGGTCAGGAAGATTTCGCCGTCGAGCTTCGATTTCAGCAGCTCTGCTAATTCTTCTCTGTGGCGCGGCTCGGGCGCCAGTTTGCGGAAGATGAGGTCGAGCTCTTCGACCGGAGGGTAATCGCGCTCGTAGAAGAAATCGTGCGTGCGCCGGTCCGCATAGGAATGCATCAGGATCGTCCGGCTCGGCTTGCCATCGCGTCCGGCGCGGCCAATCTCCTGATAGTAGGCTTCAAGACTACCGGGGAGCGCGGTGTGGATCACTGTGCGCACATCCGGCTTGTCGATGCCCATGCCGAAGGCGATCGTCGCCACAACGGCTTCGAGCTTGCCGCCAAGAAATTCGCGCTGCACCCGCTCGCGATGGTCCGGGTCGAGTCCCGCATGGTAAGCAGCCGTAGAAAAATGCTGCGAAAGCTCCTCTGCCAGCGTCTCAGCCTCTTTGCGCGTCGGCGCGTAAACGATGGCAGGGCGCCGTTCTGCGGGGCTGAGCAGTGTCAGAGCGAGCGGCGTACGTTTGGATTTCGAAACCTCGACGACTTCGACCGCCAGATTATTCCGCCGGAAGCCATGAATGAAGCGCGCAGGCTGGTTGAGCTGCAGTTGCGCCACGATGTCGTCCTGCACGATGGGTGTCGCCGTCGCCGTGAGCGCGACAACTGGCGCTGGTCGCAACGCGGGCAGATAGCCGCCCAGCAGCCGGTAATCGGGCCGAAAATCGTGTCCCCACTGCGAGATGCAGTGCGCCTCGTCAATGGCAATGAGCGCAGGCTTGCGTTTCGCCAGCATCTCGGGAAATCCCGGTACGCGCAGCCGCTCCGGCGCGATGAAGAGAAAATCGAGAGTCCCGTTCAGGTATTCGCGGCAGGCCTGACGCGAGACCTCGCGGTCCAGTCCGGAGTGGATACGCGCGGCCCGCAGGCCCAGTTCGCTGAGCTTTGACGCCTGGTCGTCCATCAGCGCGATCAACGGGCTGATCACCAGTGCCGTTCCGCCACGCGCGACAGCGGGAAGCTGGTAGCAGAGCGATTTGCCCGCGCCGGTCGGCATCACCAGCAGCACATCACGGCCATCGACCGCCGCGCGGCACACGGCCTCCTGGTTCGCGCGAAAGGACGCGAAGCCGAAGGTGCGTGCAAGCAGGGCCGTGAGTTGTGCCGGAGGCATAACTCACAGTATGAGGCATGTTGAACTCGCTATACTGATCGCCTATGGACCATCTATGGACCCCTTGGCGTTACACCTATGTCACCACCGCCGATCACGCAAAGCGCCAGGGCGTTCCGGATGAATTGTCCGCGTGGCCGGGCGACAAAGATTGCGTCTTCTGCAACCTCGTCGCCGCAGTCGAGTACGCGGAAGCCCATGGCATGCCCAGCGAGCGGGCTGAAAAGGCCGCGCTCATCGTGCATCGTTACAAAAACACCTTTGTTGTCCTCAACCGGTATCCCTACACCTCAGGACATGTCATGGTCTTGCCCTACGCGCACGAAAGCTCGTTGGCCGCGCTGCCTCAGACCGTTGCGCATGAGCTGATGGACACCGCGCAACGCCTCGAATCTGTCCTGGGCACCACCTACCATCCTGAAGGTATCAATATGGGCCTGAACCTAGGCAAATCGGCTGGAGCAGGCGTCCAGGGCCACCTGCACCTGCACGTTTTGCCGCGCTGGACCGGCGACACCAACTTCATGACCGTTGTGGGCGAAACCCGTGTTCTGCCGGAAGATTTGGAAACCACGTGGCAGCGTATCCGGGAGAATTTCGTATCGGGGAGAATTTTCTGAAAAGTGCGTGAGCGGAACGGCAGTTGCTCTCCGCGAGCCGCTCCTCCGGCATCAAACTGAAAATGGGCCGGAATCGCGGGCTCAGGTTTCCGGGGAGGTGCCGCATGTCACAAACTGCCGCTAAAAAAAGCAATCAGAAAAGCCAGAAAGCCGAAGAGCACGCCTCAGCAAAGCAATCCGCGCCAACCAGCGTGCAGCCAGGGCATACGCCCATGCAGCCAAAAGATGCGCATCTGGTCGGAGCCGGTCGCGAAGAACAGATGCGCCTGCTCAAAAAGAATGTGGAAGAGGGGCAGGCTGAGCGTCATCCTGACCTGCCAGCCGGACAGCACGCGACCGGCTCCTTCACGGGCGAGAACGAAAAGAAGAAATAAAGCTACTCAAGCTTCGGGAAGAGCGAGTCGCTGGTCTCCTGTTCTTCTTCCGTGGGCTTCCAGTCCTCCGCCTTCAGCTCGCGCGTGACGGATTCGAGCATGTCGATCTCCGGCAGCTCATCCTGCCCGATATGAAGCTCATGCAGTTTGCGGGCATAGGTAAAGACGCTTCCGCGGCCTTCCACGCTTCCGATGAGGTTGTTGTAGTGCCGGACGGTGCTGGTTAAAGCATTCCCCATCTTCGTGAAATGCTCCTGCGTTGTTGCCAGCTTGTCGTACAGTTTTTCGCCAACCTCGCGAATCGCCAGCGCATTCTTCGTCACTTCCAGCTGCTGCCATCCGTAGGCCACCGCCCGGAGCAGTGCAATCAGTGTCGTCGGCGTGGCCAGAATGACGTTGGATATAGTACCGAATTCAATCAGGCCGGGGTCCTGCTCGAGAGCGGCGCTGAAAAGGACTTCGCTCGAAAGAAAACAGACGACAAAGTCAGGGCTGTTCTTGAATTGCTTCCAATATGACTTTGCCGAGAGCGCGGTCAGATGTTCGCGAACACGCGCGGCATGCGCCGTCAGTTTCAAAGCGCGGGTTGCCTCGTCCGAGGTGCTCATCGCGTCGAGAAAGGCGTCGAAGGGCGTCTTTACATCGATGACAATCGTGCGCTCATTGGGCAGGTGAATCACGCAGTCGGGCTTGATCGAGCCTTCGTCTCCGCGCACAAAAACTTCCATATCGAATGAGGCATGCTCCACCATGCCCGCAAATTCGATGCACCGTTTCAGCTGCAACTCGCCCCAGTTGCCGCGTATTTTAGGCGCTCTCAAAGCGGAGACGAGTTGCGACGTCTCGCGGCGCAGGTCGGCGTGCGAATTTTGCATGCTCCCAATCAGTTGCTCCAGCGACCGGTATGCGCCTTCGCGTTTGACTTCGAGCTCCTGGGTGCCTTGCTGCAGTTTGTCGAGCGTTTCGCGTACTGGCTTCAGGAGGGTTTCAATGGCTTTTTCCTTCTGGCCCAGTTGATTTTCTGATGTCTGCTGCTGTCTGCCCAGCTCCTGGCGAGCCAGCTGCAGAAAGGCCTGACTGTTCTCATTCAAAACCCGCGATGCAGCGCTGCGAAAGGTATCTTCCAGCGTTGCTCTGGCCTGCTTCAGCGACTCCTGTTCCGCCGTCAGGCGTTCGCCCAGCCGCGCATTTTCCACACCCAGGGTTGAGGCCTCTTTGCGCGCGAGTTCCAGCTGGTTTTCGCGTTGGGCAAGCTGCGTTGTTAAATTTTCGCTATTTTGCGTCAGCACAGAAATTTCGGTCCGAATACTTAAATTGCGAATCCAATAGCCAAGGGACACCCCCACAAGAACGGCGAGTACAGCGATCACTGCGATAAAGAGCATAGCGACTATACTGCCACCGAAACGCAAACAAAGCACGGCTCGTCCCCGGCAATCTGCTCAGCCGCGCTTTACACCTTCTTAAGGCCTAAGTAGACTTGAAATTTCGGAGCTCGGTATTCGTGTGCCTCAAGGCAACGGTCGTTTCCGGAGAGTTTTTGACCAAAATTTTGTGCCGTTATCGATGGACAGGAGAAACGCATGGCAGCAGTGGAAGAGAAAGTAAAGCAGATCATCGTCGAGCAGCTTCAGGTGGATGAAGCCGAAGTGACTCCCAGCGCATCTTTTCAGGAAGACCTTGGCGCCGACTCGCTCGACGTGGTCGAGCTGGTGATGCAGTTCGAGGAAGCCTTCGACCTTGAAATTCCCGACGAGGACGCCGAGAAGATCAAGACCGTGAAGGACGCCATCGACTACATCGAGAAAAACGCGAAAGGCGGCAAGTAGCTTTGCAACGGCGCGTCGTAGTTACGGGCATCGGTCTGCTGTGTGGAGTGGGCAACACAACACCCGAAGTCTGGAAGAATCTGCTGGCAGGCAAGAGCGGGATGGCTCCCATCACCGGCTTCGATACGACAGGTTTCTCTGTCACTTTCGCAGCCGAAGTGAAGAACTTCGATCCGCTGAACTTTGTGGATAAGAAGGAAGCGCGGAAGATGGGGCGCTTCATCCACTTCGCTCTTGCTGCCGCGCATGAGGCCATGGAGATGTCCGGCCTCAAGATCACTCCGGAAAACGATACGCGCGTCGGCGTGCACATCGGCTCGGGCATCGGTGGATTCGACATCATCGAGCGCGAGCACAGCGCCATGCTGCAGGGCGGACCGCGCAAAATATCGCCGTTCTTCATTCCTGCGGCCATCATCAACCTCGCCGCCGGCCAGGTCAGCATCAAGTACGGCGCAAAAGGTCCGAACGAGGCGACAGCCACCGCCTGCACCACCAGCGCGCACTCCATTGGCGACGCCTACCGCATGATTCAGCGCGGCGATGCGGACGCCATGATCGCGGGCGGGGCCGAGGCAGCCATCACGCCTATGGGCGTTGGCGGTTTCGCGGCGATGCGGGCGCTTTCTACTCGCAACGACGATCCGGAGCACGCATGCCGGCCCTTCGATAAAGATCGCGATGGCTTTGTCGTTGGCGAAGGCGCGGGAATCCTGATCCTTGAAGATCTGGAATTTGCCAAAGCTCGCGGGGCAAAGATTCTGGCCGAAATCATCGGTTACGGCATGAGCGCGGATGCCTTTCACATCACCAGCATGGCTCCCGAGGGCGAAGGCTGCTATCGGGCCATGAAGAATGCCGTCGAAAGCGCGCACATTCAGCCGGATGAAATTCAGTACGTGAATGCCCATGCGACATCCACGCCGGTAGGCGACGTGCTTGAAAGCGCCGCAATGGAGAAGCTCTTTGGCGAGAAGGCAACCAGTGGCAAGCTGCTGATCAGCTCCACCAAGTCCATGACCGGCCACCTTTTAGGCGGCGCCGGCGGCCTCGAAGCCGGTATCGCTATCATGGCGATGCTCGATCAGATAGTTCCTCCTACCATGAATCTCGACGAGCAAGACCCGGAGTGCAGGCTGAGCTACGTGCCGAACACGCCGCGGCCTTTGCACATCGATATTGCCCTGTCGAACTCATTCGGCTTCGGCGGCACCAATGGCTCTCTGATCTTCCGTCGCTGGCAGGAGTAGCTTTTCGCCTGCGGCTCAGGATGACAGCGCTCTTTTTGGGATAGAGGGCTGAAGTCGTTTTCACGAAATAGGAAAGCCCGGCACGAAGCCGGGCTTTCTTTTTTACAGATCGTTCCGTCCTACTTATGCAGGCTGAACGTTCTCGGCCTGGAAGCCCTTGGGGCCACGCACGACGTTGAACTGAACGCGCTGACCTTCCTGAAGACTGCGGAAGCCGTTCGCGTTGATCGCGGAGAAATGTACGAAGATGTCTTCGTTGTTGCTCTCGCGCGTAATGAAGCCGAAGCCCTTGGCGTCGTTAAACCACTTAACTGTACCCTGTTCCATTTTGGGGGTATTCCTTTGTGTTGGTATTCGCTGAAAACGGGAAGGTGTAGAGCAGGCAGTGCTTTGGACGGCATTACGTGCGAACAAGAACCCACTCGGAATCGAGCGTAGCTTCAGTATACTCTTTTTCCGGGATGCTTGCAGGATATAGAGTTGCCTGCCTTTCGCGGATGACGAAAGGCAGGCAATCTGGGAGCTCTAGCCCTGTGCTGCCGCAACCCCGGTAAGAATCAACACGATCAACAACCACCAGCCGACGACGGCGATCGCAGCCGTCCCGCGTTTCACTTTAGCCACGATAGAAATGCCAATCACGGTCAACACAACCGACCAGATTTCAAAGATGTCTATATGTGTGGTTAACGCGATAAGCCACTTGGGCCAATCGGTGAAAAAGTAGGCCAAATTGGTTCCCACCGGGTTCTGTTGCAGGAAGGAATCGGGCGCGAGGCCCGCGAAAAGAGCAATCGTGGCCAGAATGTATTTGATATTCATGACTAGATTGGCATACATATACACGGCATACACTTGGCCGTAGCTTGCTGTTCCGCCAAAGCCGAAATTAACAGTAGCCCAGACCAGCAACGCGATGATCGCTGTAAAGATCAGCAGGATGACCCAGTACACATACGAAATCACTTGCGTAATCTTTACGGAAATGGCCTTCCTCGAAGCCAGCTGATCCGGCGGCAGCTGGTTCAATTGCTCTTCCTGCTTTGGGCTTTGATGAATGTTATTTTCAAAAACCTTATCCCATCCGACCTTCTGTTGCACACCAAACGAGAACAGGGCGCTTACGATAATCAGGACCAGCAGCGGTCCCCACCACGCCGCACTCCGCCGCAGATCGGCAAACGTTTTGGAGGGAGCCACAAAGGTGTCGACGATACGCTGTCCTTCGCTCAACGGCGCCGTCGTGGGTACGGGAACTACATCGCTCATAGGGCCTCGCAAATCAGATACTTAACTAATTGGCGCGATTTTACCCCGATGAAAGCCTTCTTGCGATGAAAATCGGCCCCAGGACTAGAGGACCGCTGAACCAAGCTCAATACTTCCCGACCCACCCCCGGTTCGGTAGCCTGAGAAAGCTCCTGGTACCTCCGCGGTCCCGCTCATGCGCTGTTTTCCTATTTTCCTTGCCACCGTGCTGCTTGCCAGTACGGGGACTTCTGCCTTTGCGGTCAAGAAGAAGCCGCACACTCGCGTCCGCACCGTTTCCGCGCATCCCCACACGCGCAGCAGGCATAGTGCTCGTGCACGTCACGCTGCTCTCGAAGCAAAAGAAGAAACCGCAACCGCGACCATTCCCGAGGTTCCGCTGAGGCATGCAAAGATGATCATGCTGCCGCCGCTCAAAGGCTCGCGCGCATCTCTCGTACGGCAGAATGAGCGTAGCGAGGCCGATGGCCTGGAGCGCATCGAGGACGACGCACAGCTGAATGAGCTTCGCGGCCAGCATGCTCTCGTTGCCGTGCCCGTCAGCATGTCGCTCCGTGTAAACACGGAGCTGCCCGTGAACCGGCGCTATTGCCGTCCATGGACGTCTCACTTCCTCAGCGATCTGGCCCGCGTGCACTATGAGCGCTTCCGCCGTCCACTCCAGGTAAATTCTGCGGTGCGGACAGTGGCATACCAACGCCATCTGATTGAAGTCAATGGCAATGCAGCGCCCGCCGAGGGCGACATCGCCTCGCCGCACCTTACCGGAGCCACCATTGACATTGCCAAGAAGGGATTGTCGATCTCGGAAATCGCATGGATGCGGGCTTACCTGCTGCCTCTGCAGGCCGCCGGAAAGATTGATGTAGAAGAGGAGTTCTATCAATCCTGCTTCCATATCACGGTCTATAAGTCATATGCGCCGCCGGTTCAACCGAAAGACACTCTGCACAAACGCGGCAGCAGCAGCGCTTTGATCGCAGCAGGCGTGCAGTAGCTAGTACCTCTTCGTAATGGCTGCCGGGGCTGGTCCGGAGCGTCCGCCCCGCAGCCAGTCCACCGCGCTCTGCACATCTTCATCGTGGGCTTCGCCCATGATGCGCGCGATGATCTCTCCATGTTCATCAAGAATGGCTGTGCCGGGAACAATGTCTCCCAGACCGAAGCCGGCAAGCGTGTCTGTGCTTGCACCGATCCACGTCTCCAGGCTGACATTCTCTCGCGCGAGCGTGGGCTGAATTTTAGCGCGATCTTTCGGATCGTCGATGGAGACTGCCACAAAATGCACATTCTTCCCTGAGTAACTCTCAGCCAGCTTCGATAAGCGCGGCAATTCTTCCTGGCATGGACCGCACCACGTCGCCCAGAAATTGAGCACGACGACCTGTCCTCGTAGCGCTGCCAGTTTCTGCGAGTGACCATTCAGGTCTTTCAGTTCGAGGTTGGGCGCACGTTTCGCATAAGCGGCCGTGACGAAAAAAGTAAGCAGAAAAAAAAGGGCAGCGTAGAGGAAGGCTTTCATCGGCTCAAGCGAGTGTATCGGGTAGGCCGTAAATTTGCCTCCGTCAAAAGATGGAGACAACGCGCTTCATTCGCTAGCATAAAAGCCGTGATGCACCTGACTCCGTGGATCGTGACCGCAGCCGTGTTTGCTCTGGCTCCCTTATTTCTGTTCGGCTTGGCTGGTGAGCGCTGTTCGACGGCAATCGCTCAATTGCCGGTTGTTTTCAGGCTCGTATTGCCCGCTCTTTTTGCCATGCCATACCTGCTCGTCTGCGGGCCACTTCATGTACTTCGCCTCGGCTGGCTTCTGCTGTACCTGATGCTTCCTGTTGCGGTAACGACGCTGCTGGCATTGGCCGCAAAGGTGGACCCGCAGCAGCGTGGGCATTGGCTCGATTTTCTGGTGCTGTTCACGCTTGGGCTGGCAGTCGATCTGCGCTGGTTTGAGGCGGCGTGGCCGCATCCGCTCGTGGCCGTGAACAAGCTGATCCTATTGGACGCGGGATTATATGGCTTTCATGCAATCCGGCAACTCAGTGGCGTCGGCTTCGATCTTCGTTGGCGCAAAACAGACTGGAAGATCGGACTGCGCGAATTTGCGATCTACACGCCCATCGCGATTCTGCTGGGACTCGCGATTGGATTTCTGCACTGGCATGGCCATGTCGATCGCCCATGGCTGCTGCCGGCCATGTGGCTGTTTACCTATCTTCTGATTGCGCTACCCGAAGAAATCTTCTTTCGCGGCTGGATGCAGAATCTGTTCGAGCGGCGTATAGGGCGCACGGCTTCGCTGATCGTGACAGCCATCCTCTTTGGCCTCTCGCACTTCAACAAACGTGCCGTCCACTTCAACTGGCGTTATGTTCTGCTGGCGTCGATTGCCGGTATCTTTTACGGTCGCGCCTGGCGGGCCGAGAGAAGAATCGCAGCCTCGTCCGTTACCCATGCCTGCGTGGATTCGGTATGGGGCGCATTGCTCCGCTGAATTCTGTGGTGCCGGGGATGGTAACGTAAATAACCAAGCCCTACCCGCATGTGATGATGCAGCGCGTCCGGCACGGTGATGGCCACGCAGAGACCCAGAATCGCGTGTGCCAGGCCCAGCGCATACAGGTTGCGGTAGCGCAGGAAAAGCGGACAGGCGATGAAGCCCCACACCAGCGTAAGCACCCCCAGCACGGGATTTGGGATATGCGCTACCGCGAACAAAAGCGCCGCTGCCGCAATGGCGATGGACCGCCGCGGGAGCAGCCGCATGAGGCGCATCAGAACGTAGATCTGCAGCAGGAATTCCTGCAGGAAAGACCACACAACATAGCCACCCACCCGCAGGTGCCACGGCACATTACCGAAGTGGGGAAGCGCATGGAACGTACCGACAAATTTTGCAATCACAACTGCAAGAGCCGCCAGCGCCAACGCACTCACAACAATCCAGGACGCGCTCCACGCCCGGGCTGGAGCAAGACCCAGCGATCGCCATGAATTTTTTTGCAAAAGCGTCAAGCCGATAACGCAGGTGACGGCCAGCCAGTAAAGAATGCGCTGCGCCGGCATCGGCGTCCAGATGACGGCCAGGATAAGACCGTAGCCCAAAATCAGTTCCAGCAGGTCACGAAGACGAGGATGAGCACCAGGCTGCACATATCAGCCTACAACTTAGGGGCGGGAGCCATGCGGGAATTTGTCGAAAGTCGTTTCAGATTGCGAAAGCTTGATGCGATGTCGCTATGCCGCTCGCCAGCTCTCCGTGCTGGTTCGCCCAATCCAGATAGCCCAAATGGAGATTCGAGGCAAAGATGCTTTCAAGGCAAGTCCCAGGAGATTCCTATGAAAGCTCTTCGCATTCTATTCGTCGTATTTTTATTAGCGCCCGTTCGCTTTCTCCATGCACAGATCGAGGACCGGCCGCTGATGTCCGTCAATATTCCCTTCGCCTTCACCGTTGAAAATGTACGCCTGCCCGCAGGACGCTATGTCGTCTCCATGGTCGAACTGAATCGCCTATGGAGATTGAGTTCAGCCGATCACAAAACCAACACGCTGCTTCATATCTCAGCCAATGAAGATGCAAGTCTCGCAAAACAATCGAAACTCGTCTTCCGTCACTATGAAACGGACTATGTGCTGCGAGAAATTATGGAGCAACGGAGAGGAACCGCCGCTACGCTTCCGATCGGCAAACGAGAGAGGCAGCTCGCGCAGTCGAATCCAAATCCGGAGATTGCGATGATCGAGGCGCAATCCGAATGACCGCGCATAGAAACAAAGAGGGCACCGATCGTCTCGGTGCCCTCACTTGGTGGTTCTAGGTCAGTCTCTACTGCAACAACGAGCCATTTTCCGGCTCCTGTTTCGCTTCCTCAGGCGGAATGACGACTGCCGCTGCAACCTTGTCTTCGTCTTCGAGGTTCAGCAGCTTCACGCCCTGGGTTGAGCGTCCGGCTTCGCGAATCGTCTTGGTATCGATGCGGATGATCTTGCCGTACTGGCTGATGACCATCAGTTCCGAGGTTTCGTCTACGAGTTGAATGGACGAGACCTTGCCATTGCGCGCCGTTGTCTTCACGTTGATGACGCCCTTGCCGCCGCGCGTCTGCAGACGGTACTCGTCCACATCCGTGCGCTTGCCAAAGCCGTTCTCCGTGATGCTGAGGATCAGGCAAGCGCAGTTCACGCCGCCCTCGTCCTTCCTGCGCTCGCGCGGAGTGACGGCAATACCGACGAGATAATCTTTCTTGCCGAGATCGATGCCGCGCACGCCGCGAGCCGGGCGGCCCATGGAGCGAACATCATTCTCATCGAAGCGGATGGCCATGCCTTCATGCGTCGCGAGGAAGACGATCTGATTGCTGTCCGTGATGCGGACACCGATCAGCTCATCATCCTCTTCAATACTGATGGCGATGATGCCACGTGCCATAACATTCGAGAAGTCCTTGAGCGGCGTCTTCTTTACCGTGCCATTGCGGGTGGCAAAGAAGATGAACTTGCCCTCTTCTTCGAGATTCCGCAAGGGCAGAATTGTGCGGACGGTCTCGCCGGCCTGCAGATTGAGCAGACTCTGCATCGACTTGCCCTTGCCCACCACGCCCACATCGGGAACCTCATACACCTTGAGCCAATAGACGCGGCCCGTGTTGGTGAAGCAGAGCAGATAGGCGTGCGTCGAATCGACAATAAGCTGCGAAACGAAATCTTCTTCGCGCGTCTTCATGCCGGTGCGCCCTTGCCCGCCACGCCTCTGCTGGCGATAGGTCGAGATCGGTGTCCGCTTCAGGTATCCCTGATGAGAAACGGTTACCGCGACCTGCTCGTCGGCGATCAGGTCCTCGAGCTGCAGCTCTGCCGTCTCATCGATGATCTGCGTGCGGCGCTCGTCGCCGTAATCCTTGCGGATGGCTTCGAGTTCCTTCACGATGACGGCGCGCAGCTTCTTTTCCGAGCCCAGAATCGATTCATAGTCGGCGATGCGATCGCGCACATCGGCCAGTTCCTTGAGCAGCTCGTCGATTGAAAGCTGCGTCAGGCGATACAGCTGCAATTCGAGAATCGCATCGATCTGGCGATAGCTGAGCGTCAGTGTCGGTGTGATCAGCGTCGCAGGATCAATGGCATAGCGCGCCGGATCGAGCTTCACACCGGCCAATGCCTGGTCGCGCACAGTGATCGTCTTGCCGGAGAAGAACTGGAAGAGATTTTCGCGAGCATCCCCACGCGAAGACGAGCCGCGAATAATCTTGATCACATTGTCCAGGTGATCGAGCGCGATCTGGTAGCCGAGCAGGATGTGCTCGCGCTCGCGCGCCTTGCGCAGCAGGAAGGCCGTGCGGCGGCGGACCACGTCGATGCGGTGATCGAGGAAGTGGCGGATCGCATCGGGCAGCGGTAGCTCACGCGGCTGGCCGTTCACTACGGCCAGGAAGATCATCGAGAAGCTCTCCTGCATCTGCGTGTGCTTGTAGAGCTGATTCAGGACGATCTGCGCTTCCGCGCCGCGCTTCAATTCGATGACGATGCGCATGCCATCGCGGTCGCTCTCATCGCGAACATCGGATATCTCGTCGATGATTTTCTCGTTGACCAGCTCGGCGATGCGCTTGATCAGCGTGTTCTTGTTGACCTGGAAAGGAATTTCGCTGACGATGATCGACTGGCGCCCCTGCGCCATGTTCTCCGTGGCGCATTTGGCGCGAATCAGGAAGCGTCCGCGACCTGTTTTGTAGGCATTTTCAATGCCGCTGCGTCCGTAAAGAAAACCGCCTGTCGGGAAGTCTGGCCCATGTACGTGCTTCAGCACTTCGGCCAGTCCGGCATGCGGATTGTTGATCATTTCGATGGCGGCATTGATCACTTCAGTCAAGTTGTGCGGCGGAATATTCGTCGCCATACCGACGGCGATGCCATTTGCGCCATTGACGATGAGATTCGGAATGCGCGCGGGCAGTACCGACGGCTCGAAGGTGGACTCGTCATAATTGGGGACAAAGTCGACCGTCTCCTGGTCGATATCCGCGAGCATCTCGCCAGCGACTTTCATCAGGCGGCATTCGGTATAGCGCATGGCCGCGGGCATATCGCCGTCGACCGAGCCGAAGTTGCCCTGTCCATCCACCAGCACGTAGCGCATGCTGAAGGGCTGCGCCAGACGCACCATGGTGTCGTAAATGGCCGAGTCGCCATGCGGATGGTAGTTGCCCATCACATGACCGACGACCTTGGCGCACTTCGTGTACTTCTTGTTATGTTGCAGGCCCATGTCGTGCATGCCGTACAGAATGCGGCGATGCACTGGCTTGAGACCGTCACGCACGTCGGGCAAGGCGCGGCCGATGATGACCGACATCGAATACGCGAGATACGACTGCCGCATCTCGTCTTCAATGTTGATCGGGATAAGATTGGCTGCTCCGGGTCCAGTTGGTCCGTCACCGCTGCTGCCATTGCCGAGGGGAAGTTGGGGATTTTGATCGTCTGCCATAGATTCGTTTCGAAGTTTCACACGCCCGCGATGCGGCAGCTGAGCCGCACCCGATAGGTATACGACGAAGCGGGCGAAATGAATCTATCTTTATGATACTAAAATAGTTATGCCACGGCAATGCCCCCTTAGTCCCTTGGATTCAGGGGTTTGCAGACGGCAAAATTTAGCCCCTCAGGAATGTCCGGTACACTGGGTTCAGAATCCCACGAAACGATGCCGCCTTCGACCGCCCACAGCATCCGCAAATTCCGCTTTAATCGCCCGCAACAGATCGCCGCCGTATTCCTCCTGATCCTGTTGGCGCAGTGTCTCTGGGTGACCATGCACCAGACGTTGAGCGAAACGGATTATCAATTTGCGCGCTGCGGCCGTGAGATGTGGGAGAAGCCATCACCGCTGGCCGGCTACTTCACCAGCTGCGGAAATATTCACGACGGCACACTCGCCTATCGCGCTGCAGGATTGCCGCTGACGATTCAGCGACTGTTCGCTGGGCAAGCCTCTTCCACCTCGACCTGGGAGATGCGCCACGAAGTGAGCTACGTAAAAATGCTGATGCGGCTACCCTTCATCGCGGCTGGTCTGGCACTGGGCGCATGCCTCTGGTGGGTCACGCGGCGGCTCTATGGCAATACTGGCGGCTACATCGCGCTTGCGCTTTACTGCTTCGCCCCGCCCATTGTGCATGCCTGTACGTATCCCAATAACGAGATTCTGGCAGCGTTTGGTCTGTTCTCCGTCGTCTACACGGCCATTGGCGTGGCGCATGCGATGCAGGGCCCGAAGAGCAAGTGGCGTCCCAGGATCGTGCTGCTGACCCTGGTGTTTGGGTTCACCGCCGCAGCACATGTGTCAGCTTTTCTGCTGGGCCTTATCCTGGCGATTGCATTCATGGCCTACGTTGCGGAAGGCAGGCGCGCCTATCTTCCCACGCTGGTCATCGTCTGGGTACTCGGGGGACTGTTTCTACTCTTCGCTTCGTATGCCTTCCGTCCCGACGCCTTCAGCTACGTCTTCCGCAGTGAGGCGGCGACGCTGGGCTTCTCGCTCAATCAGGCTGGCGCGTTTTTTTCGTCCCTGACGAATGCCGGCATCACCATCGCTGCTCTTGCAGCGCTCGGGCTCTACCTGGCATTTCGCCGCTCCCGCTATTTCGGCAATACGACACCACTGCTCGTAGCCGCGCTCCTGCTGGTTCTGGTCACGACCGGTGTCCAGACCGAGATATGGCTCTGGGCGCTTCCGTTTCTGCTTGCATTTATCGGCGGCGTCTTTGCCGATGTGCTCGAAACCCGCTACCGGAAAACTTTTCTCTGGGTCACGAGCGCCATGGTTCTCGCGCAGGCAGCGTTGTGCGTCGCTGGCCTGCCTCTTCTAGCGCAATAGTTAGTGAGTGGGCGTGGCAAAGTTCCGCTTCAGCGGATGAGCCTCTGTATTAAAAACAATCGAATCGAAATCGACCGTAGCGGGCGGCGCAAAGATTAAGTAAAGATACTTCATCGTCTCGGCAAAGAAGAAGCTCTCCATGCTGTCTGTCTTCTGCTTGGTGCGAACATCGCTGAGCGCGGCAAAGCCCGTATCCGTACGGCAATACTTCATCAGCGAATCGAAAAATGTCTGCCCCATCGCGAGATATTTTGGATCGTGCGTGTAGTGGTAGAGATAGTACGCCGACTCGATAATCTCCGGACGCAGCGGATATTCCGCATTTGCGATCTGCATCTTCGCGTAGTCAAAACTGTCAGGCTCGACGCCGGCAAAATTCCACATCAGATAGCTTGAATCTTCAAGACGCACAGCACGCGCGCGGTCGCCAGAGAGCGCCAGCACGGCAGGGAAGAACGCATCGAGCGCTCCGTAGTAGGTGGACACGCGCTTTCCAGTTACCATGTTGGCCTGACCATACCAAAGACCATTCGGGCGCTGGTCGGCAAGATATTTATTGATGGCCCGCGCGCTCTGCGTCCACATGCGCTCGCAGTCCTTGTCGTGAAACAGAATGGCGCATTTCAGCAGGTACTCGTAGTAAGAATCGATCCCACCCATAATGCCCGCCGTCTTGTCGGTCCACTTGCCGGTCTCCACGTTGATGCCAATGCCGACGAGGCCGATCTTCGATTGGCGCTTATACATCTCCACGACACCCCGTTTGGCCTTGTCGTAATACATCTGCTTGCCGGTAAGCCGCGCCAGCGTGCCATATTCGAGCAACAGGCTGCCCACCTCCGCCGGATTGCTGTCTGCCCCGCGCACCGCGCCCGTGTGCAGGTTGACGTATTCATAAGGCATGCCCGTGGGCGAGTTGAATATCGGCAGCATGCGGCGTCCCAGGTCGTCCGCCAGTTCGAGCAGACGCTTGTCCCCAGTGAGTTCATAGCTCGACAGCAAACCGCCCATCATGCGGATGGTGATCTCGAAATCCTTCACATACATATCCTGATCGAAATTGAGCTGCGTATCGATCAGCTTGCGCGCCTCGTCTGCCTGCGGCGTCAGCCCCATCAGGATCATCGTGTCCAGACCATCCACTGGAGTCATCAGCAGCGAGTGCGCGTACCAGTCATGCGGCTTATTGCTCAAAGGCTTCAGATCGTCGTGACCCCATGCATACTGGCGATAACCATCCCATGCATGCAGAAATTCCAGACGCACACGGTGCGCCATCTCCGCTTTTTGCTCATCGGTCATCGGCATCGTTTGTGGGACAGTTTGTGCAAAAGCACTTTGACGCAAACCCAGCGGGACGAAGACAAAACAGAAGGACAGCAGTACGAAAAATCGACGCATGGTCATTACTACTCCTAATCAAAAGGATACAGACATGGAAACGATTCCACATCCTCCCGTAAGACGCATTTTCGCCAAGCTGCTACACTCCGAGTGAATGGCAGCCAAAGACGATCCCGAACGCCTGGTAAGCGCCGCACGTGCCGAGGATGAAAACTCCTTTGAGCTGAAGCTGCGCCCACGGCGATTGCAGGAATTTATCGGCCAGCAGAAAGCCAAAGAGCTGTTGGCGATTGCCCTCGAAGCAGCAAGGAATCGCGGCGAAGCGCTCGATCACGTCCTGCTCTTCGGCCCTCCCGGACTCGGCAAGACAACGCTGGCTTCGATTATCGCGAACGAGCTGGACGTAGGCTTTCAGCAGACTTCAGGCCCTGCGCTGCAGATTCAGGGCGACTTAACGGCGATCCTGACCAACCTGCGCGAGCGTCAGGTCCTGTTTCTCGACGAAATTCACCGCCTGCAGCCGGTGCTCGAAGAAAAACTCTACACCGCGCTTGAAGACTACAAGCTCGACATCATCATCGGCCAGGGCCCGGCGGCGCGCACGCATGTCATGGACATCAAGCCGTTCACTTTCGTGGCCGCAACTACGCGTCCCGGCCTGCTCTCCTCGCCGCTGCGCTCGCGCTTCGGCATCCTTCTTCGGCTGGAGTTCTACACCGACGACGATCTGCGCTTTATCGTCTCGCGCTCTGCTGAAGTGATGAATGTTCCCATCGACCAAGATGGGGCCGCAGAGATTGCCATGCGCTCGCGCGGGACACCGCGTATTGCCAACCGTCTGCTGCGCCGCGTGCGGGACTTTGCCCAGGTGCGCGGCTCGGGCAAGATTGACCGCGCCACAGCAGAGCAGGCGTTAAAGATGCTTGAAGTCGACGCACATGGCTTCGACGAACTCGACCGCCGACTGCTGATGACGATCATCGAAAAATATGATGGCGGTCCCGTCGGTTTGAACACGCTGGCCGCGACGCTGGCCGAAGAAGAAGATGCGCTCGAAGAAGTCTACGAGCCATTTCTGATCCAGATCGGCTTCCTCGACCGGACACCGCGCGGACGCGTAGCCACGCGGCTGGCCTACGAGCACTTCGGCTTGCCGCTGCCGCGCAAACAAAACTCGTTGCTTTTCTGAAGGAGACACCGCGATGGCTAGAACCGAATCAGCAATGCTCGCTCTGGGAACGTCAGCCCCAGAATTTTCTCTGCCCGATGTCGTCAGCGGCAAGAGCGTAGATTCGCAATCGGCAGCGGGCTCAAAGGGATTGCTTGTGATGTTTATCTGCCGTCACTGCCCCTTCGTAAAGCATCTGGAAAAAGGGCTGGCGCAACTCGGTCGCGACTATGACGGTAAAGGCATCGGGATGGTCGCCATCAGCTGCAATGACGCTGTCAATTATCCGGATGATGCTCCGGAAAGTCTCGCGGAGCAGGCGCGCGAAGTGGGCTTTGCATTTCCGTATCTCTACGACGAAACACAGGAAGTGGCACGCGCCTACGATGCCGCCTGTACACCAGATTTCTTCCTGTTCAATCACGACCTCACGCTGGTCTATCGCGGACAGTTCGACGACAGCCGGCCCGGAGGCGGGATTCCTGTAACTGGGAAGGATTTACGAAGTGCCATGGACGCCCTGCTGACAGGTGCGCCCATTTACCCAATCCAAAAGCCAAGCCTCGGCTGCAGCATCAAGTGGAAGTAGTTATGAGCTCTGATAGAGCCGTCATTCTGAGCGGAGCGAAGAATCCATCGGATATCCGTGTAGCCGCGAAATCCGGATATTTTCGATCGAAATCAGGAGAGCTTGTTGCTCGGCCTGCACCGTATGGATTCTTCGCGCGGCTTTCGCGCTCAGAATGACGACATGTTGTAGCTATAGACTGAGCGACTTCAAGTATTCGCGAAATTGGGCCCCGAGATCCTCACGCTTCAGCGCGAAATCAACGGTTGCCTTCAGCATTCCGAATTTGTCACCGGCATCGTGACGAATCCCATCGAAGGTGTAACCGTACACCTTCTCAGTTTCGAGCAACGCCTTGATACCGTCGGTGAGCTGCAGTTCTCCACCGACGCCCAGTGGAGTCTTTTCCAGCAGCTCAAAAATCTTTGGCGTGAGAATGTAGCGGCCGATAATCGCGCTCTTCGATGGTGCCTCTGCAGGCTTTGGCTTTTCCACCATGCCTTTCACATCCATGACGCGCGGATTTTTCGCCACCGGGCTCCCATCCAACACGCCGTAAGCCGAGATGGCTGGCCCTTCCACAATCTGCGTGGCAAGCACCGAGCCTTGCAACTGGTCATACACATCCATCATCTGCTTCAGGCATGGCGTCGGCGCATCGATCACATCGTCGGGCAGGATGACAGCGAACGGCTCATCGCCCACCAGATCGCGCGCCATCAAGACAGCATGCCCAAGCCCGCGAGCCTCTTTCTGGCGCACGTAAGCAAGCTCGACCATATTCGAAACATTGCGGGCGACAGCAAGCAGTTCCTTCTTGCCGCGCCGCTCCAGATTCGCCTCGAGCTCGAAGCTCACATCAAAATGATCTTCGATCGACGTTTTTCCGCGACCGGTAACGATAATGATCTGCTCGATGCCAGAGGCGAGCGCTTCTTCCACTCCATACTGGATGATGGGCTTATCGACCAGCGCCAGCATCTCTTTGGGAATGGCTTTGGTGGCCGGCAGGAAACGGGTCCCGAGACCCGCAGCGGGGAATACTGCTTTGCGCACCTTCTTGTTCATCAATGTCCTGGTTTCTCTTTCTTTGATCAGAATGTTTACAGCTGGTTTCGTATGACAGAGGATGCCCGCGAGCAACATCCTCCAAAAAACTAGGATGCAGATTCACGCATCAGAGTGTCGGAGAGTCATCCCCTAGCAGCGCCTGCCGAACAATCTTAATGGGCGCTCCACCCTGCCGCATGAAGTCGTCATGAAATCTTTGCAGTGAGAAGCTGTCGCCTTCTTTCTTTTCAAGATCGGCGCGCAGCTTCATGATCTCCAGCTTGCCCAGCGTGTAGTAAAGATAGGTTGGATCGGAGGTGCCGCGCTTTGTTTCTACCGTGCCCACAGACCGCGATTGATAGCCTTCCTTCACAAAGAAATCCACTGCCTGGTCGAAGGTCATTTCTCCGGTATGCATTTTGATGCCGACAACGAAACGCGCATCACGCAGCAGCGCATCCTGCAACTGCCCCAGGCGAATCAGGTGCGCCTCCCGCTGGTCCTTCGCGCCCGCGCCTGGCTGCCCATATCCTGCATCGAGCATCATCTGTTCGCAATAATGCGCCCATCCTTCGATGTTCGTATTCGCACCGATCAGCTTGCGCACTTTGCTCAGGTTCGTGTGATTCGTCCAGAGAAATTGCACATAGTGTCCCGGATACGCCTCATGCACAGAAGTGCTGATGACCGTGCCGACATTGAAGGCAGCCATATGCTCGGCAATGTGCTCCGGCGTCCAGTCCTTTTCCGGAAGCGTGACGTTAAAGTAAGCCGTAGTGGAATGCGTTTCAAACGGCCCGGGCGGGTCCATCGAGGCCTGTGTAGTGGCGCGCATGAACGGCGGCGTCTCCTCGAGCACCGGCCGCACCTCGGACGGAATCGTAATGATGTGGTTCATGTTGATGAATGAGATCAGCCCGTTGAAGGTGTCGCGGAAGGTCTGCAAAAGCTGATCCGGGGCGGGATGAATCGTCGCCAACTCGGCCAGCTCATCCTGCGGCGTCTTCGACGCATCGACTTCTTTGGCAACGCGCGCGAACTCCGCCTGATTCTTATGCATATCTGCGTATGCAATCTCAAGCAGCTTCGAGAGAGACGTGTCCACCATCTCGTCATATTCAAGCTTCTTTGAGAAGGTGTCGGCGCCCAGGCGGAAATCGCCATTTGAGCGCGGCAGCAGGTCCTGTTTCAACCACCCTTCATAACTTTGAAGAGCAGCGATCACCTGTGCATTGGTCTTCTTGAATTCGGCCTTCGTTGCAGGATCGGTCGCGTCCTTGAAGGCCTCGGGCACATCGCTTTGGAAGAAGCTGATGATGCCCGGCAGCTGCTCCAGCGCAATTTCCGTATAGATATGCGGCGGATTCTTCAGGTTCTGCCGTGCCGCCGCAAACACCGCAGGCATCTGCTTTTCGCGCGCAATCAGCGAGCGCAGCCGCTCATCGGGCGGCGCAAACTTGCGCTCCATCAGAACGAACGCGCTGTTGGTGATGCCGCTCGAATACGTATCCGGATTCTTCTCCCATGGCTTGATCGTTTGCAGCGTCAGCAGCTTGCTGTGAATGTCATTGAGCACCATCTGGCGATCGGCCTGCGTCGACTGATCCATCTGAAAGGCCGGCTGATCGTCAAACTTCTTCTCGAAGTCGAGCAGCGTTGTGATCTGCGCATCGACTGTCGCATGGCTGTAGTTTTCGAGCTTCGAATCATATTGATGCAGCCCGGCACTTGTACCTTGTGTCGGATTATATGTAAATGTCGACTGCTCAAAATACTGATCGGCTAGAGCGCGGAAGTTGGCATTGGCGTCCAGTTTCTGCGCGTGCCCGGCAAGGGTTGCCGTCATCATGCCTCCAAAAGCAAGGAGAAGAGGAATTTGTTTCTTTCTCAAAGCGGCCTCGTTTCAACTTGTAACAATACCTGATCTTATTTTGCTGCTGTCTGCTCTACTGTCAACTCATCCAGCAGCAGTCGAATTTCCATCAGCACTTCATCCGGCTTGGTCTGCGAAAGCGGATAGCGCAACACGCCCTGCGGAGTAAACTGTGCACCACGTTTGGCATTTCTGGCAACCAGTTTCATCAGGCGTCCGGGATCGATGCCGGCATGCTCTATAAACCGGATATGCAATTGATCGCGCTTACGATCGACCTGCGCCACGCCTACCCGCTCGCATTCGGCGCGCAGCAATGCCGCTTCAAGAAGTAGTTTTACGCCTTCCGGCACCGGGCCGTAGCGGTCCTCGAGCTCCGCCTGTACATCGGCAACCGCGCCTTCGGTCTGCGCCCCGGCAATGCGCTTGTAGATACGCAGCCGTTGGTTTTCTTCCTCGATATACGTCTCATCGATACGCAGGCTAATGCCGAGATTCAGTTGCGTCACCGGCACCTCGACGCGCTCCTCGCCCTTCAGCTTGGCGACGGCTTCTTCCAGCATGCCGGTATACATCTCAAAGCCCACGGCCTCGATGTGTCCGCTCTGTTCACCGCCCAGCATGTTGCCCGCACCACGCAATTCCAGATCGAGCGCCGCAATTTTAAAGCCTGCGCCAAGATCGGAGAACTCCTTCAACGCTGCCAGCCGTCGACGCGCAACCTCCGTCAGCTCCTGCTCCGGCGGGATCAGCAGATACGAATACGCGCGGCGATTCGAGCGCCCAACTCGTCCGCGCAGCTGATACAACTCCGACAACCCGTGCCGGTCAGCGCGATTGATGATGATCGTATTGGCCAGCGGAATATCCAACCCGTTCTCGATGATCGTGGTCGCCACCAGCACATCGTGCTCATGGTGCATGAACGAGAGCATCACCTTCTCAAGCTCGCTTTCACCCATCTGCCCATGACCGACCGTGATGCGCGCCGCCGGCACCAGTTCCTGAATCTTGGCTGCGATCTCGTAGATCGTCTCCACGCGATTGTGGACAAAATAGATCTGGCCGCCGCGCTCCAACTCCACTTCAACCGCAGAGCGAATCAGCTTCTCGTCGAACTTCGCCACCACCGTCTGAATCGCCATGCGGTCTTTCGGCGGCGTCTCGATCACGCTCATGTCGCGCAGACCCACTAGTGACATGTGCAGCGTTCGTGGAATCGGTGTCGCTGACATGGCCAGCACATCAATCGACTGGCGCATCTGCTTCAACCGCTCTTTGTGGCGCACGCCGAAGCGCTGCTCTTCATCCACAACCAGCAGGCCGAGATCATGGAACTTGATGTCTTTCGAGAGCAGGCGATGCGTGCCGATGAGAATATCCACCTGACCCAGGTCAACTTTTTCCAGAATCAGTTTCTGCTCCTTCGGCGTACGAAAGCGCGAGATCATTTCTACGGTGATGGGAAAAAGCTTAAAGCGCTTTTTGAAGGTCTCGAAGTGCTGGAAGCTGAGAACGGTCGTCGGCGTAAGCACGGCCACCTGCTTGCCGTCCTGCACCGCCTTGAACGCGGCGCGCATCGCGACTTCCGTCTTGCCATAACCGACATCACCGCATAGCAGGCGGTCCATCGGCATGTGCGATTCCATGTCGCGCTTGATATCGTTGATCGCGTTCAGCTGATCGTCGGTCTCGTTGTAGTCGAATGCGTCTTCGAACTCATGCTGAAATTCATTATCCGGAGAGAATGCATTTCCCTGCGCGGCCTTGCGCTGCGCGTAGAGCTTCAGCAGCTCATCGGCCATGTCCTGCATGGCCTTCTTCACGCGCGCCTTTGTCTTGGCCCATTGCTGCGAGCCAAGCCTGTTCAGTATCGGAGCAGGCCCGGCATCCGTGGAGCGGTATTTCTGAATCAGATCGAGTCGCGTCAGCGGCACATACAAACGCGCCTGCTCCGCAAACTCCAGAATCATGAATTCAATATTGACGCCGTCCTGCGCAATCTCCTTCAGCCCGACGTAGCGCGCAATGCCATGCTCGACGTGAACAACATAATCGCCGATCGTAAGATCGCGAAAATCCGAAACAAAGGCCGCGGTCTTTGACTTCTTCGGAGCCGGACGAGCCATGACATCGGCTTCGTCAGAAAAATCATTCGCTCCAAAGACGACAAGGTTCGCTTCCGGCAGGCTGACGCCGTTCGACAATTGGCTGCGCACCAGAATCGGCGTGCGCAAATCGCCCGCCAGATAGCTCGACTCGTCATAGATCGTCTCGCTGCCGGCGTGCTGAATGCGGCTGCCCAGCCGGTACGGCATCTCATACTCGCGCAGCAGGTTGGCCAGCCGCTCCACTTCACCTTGATTCGGAGCGGCGAGCAGCATGCGCGTCTCCTGCTGCATCAACGTGCGTATCTGCTCGATAAAGGCCGGAATCGAGCCATGAAAGCGAAGCGTTGGCCGGGACGCAAATTCAATCTCGCCCAACGTTTCATCTTCATCCAGCACATCGACCGCGCCGAGCTGGTCAATATCGAGGCCGGGATGCGAGGTAAGCAATGCCAGCAGCAGCTCTGGCCGCATATAAATGTCGTGCGGCTCAATCAGCGAGCCAATGCCGCTGCGGTCGTGCCGCTGCTCAACTTTATTCCACCAGCGATCGACCTGGTTCTTGACCATCGCCGGTTCTTCGGTAAAAAGTGCGCAACGCGAAAAGAGATCGAGCAGCGTCTTATCGCCCCCGGCAACTGTGGCAAAAAATTCCCAACCCGGAAAGACACTCACTCCACCTGACGCGACTGCCTCTGCCACCAGATCCGGATCGTCCGCCGATGCAACCCGCGCTCCGCTCAGCCGCGTATGCACCGCCGCCAGCAGGCGCTCGGTGATCGGCGTCTCCGTGAGCGGCAGCAGTACCGCTTCGTCCAGCGGAGTGGATGACCGCTGCGATTCGGGATCGAACTTGCGCATCGAATCGATCTCGTCGCCGAAAAATTCGACGCGCACTGGACGGTCCGCTTCCGGCGAATACACATCGAGAATGCCGCCGCGCCGCGTAAACTGCCCCGGCATCTCGACGATATCGATCTCGGTATAGCCAACGCTCGTGAGGTGCGAAATCAGCCCATCGACATCGATCTCTTCCCCGCGCCGCAGCGTACGCGCCAGGTCGGCGTAATAGTCTGCGGGAAAAAATTTCATCGCCGCCGCTTCCACCGGAGCAATCACGATCGAAGCCGCGCCGGTCGCCAACTTCCATAGCGTTGAGGCGCGTTGCTCCTGCACCTCTGGGTGCGGGGAAAGGTTTTCAAAAGGAAGCACATCGTGCGCGGGCAGCTTCAAAACACGTTCGGGAACGATCGCGCCCGTCAGCTCGCATCCTGCCCGCAGCGAAATCTGCAGCGCATCGGCAGCCTTGTTATCAGCAACAACAATGACAACCGGAACATTCGCAGCGCGCGCAAAGAGCGGCAAATATAGAGCGCGAGCGGTCGAGGTAAGTCCAGAGACACGACGGCGCCCACGGGCAAGAGCAAGGTGCCTCCGTGCCTGTTCAAAAGAAGGGGAATGCTCAAGATCCGCCAATAATTCGCGGACAAACGGCAGGATCATGCTGTTCTTAGTCTATCAGCGGTCTTGCCTCCGGTATCTACAGCCCGTTGACATCCTCCGCTGCTAAAATCAACCTATCTATGGCTACGACAGCGAGCGTGTCGCCAGACGTTCTGGCGAAGTACGAACCGGTTATCGGACTTGAAGTCCATGTGCAGCTACTGACCAACACCAAGGCGTTTTGCGGCTGCTCCAACCAGTTCGGTGCGCCTCCGAATACGCACGTCTGCCCGGTGTGTCTCGGCTTGCCCGGTGCGCTTCCTGTTTTAAATGAACGTGCGGTCGAGTTCGCCACACTGGCCGCGCTCGCGCTCAACTGCCGGGTCAATGAGCGGTCGATCTTTGCCCGCAAAAACTACTTCTATCCCGACCTGCCCAAGGGCTACCAGATTTCGCAGTTCGACAAGCCGCTCGCCGAGCATGGCTGGATTGAAGTGCCGACGCCAAACGGCATAAAGCGAATCGGCATCACGCGCCTGCACATGGAAGAAGACGCAGGCAAGAGCATCCATGACGGCTTCTCTGACTCTGCAACGCGCACCTACGTCGATCTGAACCGCTGCGGCACGCCGCTTATCGAAATCGTCAGCGAGCCCGACATCCGCACGCCCGACGAAGCTTACGAATACCTCACGCGGCTGAAAGAAATCCTGCTTTACACCGCCGTCAGCGACTGCAACATGGAAGAAGGCTCGCTGCGCTGCGACGCCAACGTGAGTGTGCGTCCGCGCGGCCAGGAAAAATTCGGGACGAAAGCTGAAGTGAAAAACGTCAACAGCTTCCGCTTCATCCGCGCCGCGCTCGAATACGAGATCGAGCGCCAGATAGAAGTCATCGAAGGTGGCGGCCGCGTCGTGCAGGAGACGCGCCTGTGGAACGCAAGCGAAGGCCGTACGTATTCCATGCGCTCGAAAGAGCAGGCCCACGACTACCGCTATTTCCCCGAGCCCGATCTTCCGCCGCTCATCGTCACCGCTGCGCGCAGGGCGGAGATCGCAAAACAGATGCCCGAGCTGCCGGAAGCGCGCCGCGCCCGCATGGTCGCCGAATACGAAATCTCCGAGCAGGACGCGCAGACGCTCACCGCAACGCAGGCCTTTGCCGATCAATTTGAAACAGCCGCCAAAGCAGCCAAAAGCCCCAAGCGCGTGGCCAACCTCGTCCAGGGCGAACTGACCAGCCGCCTCAAGCTCAAAGGCCTCGAGCTCGAACAGTCGCCGATCACCATGAAGGGCATCGCGCTGGCCGCCGATCTCGCCGAAGAGGGCAAACTGTCGAGCAAGCAGCTCAAGCAGCTCTTCGACACAGCATTTGAAAACGGCGAAGACTTCGGAGTCGTCTACGAACGCGAGAAGCCGCAGCAGATCACCGACCCAGCAGCGATTGAAACGATGATCGACGAGATCATCGCCGCCAATCCCAAGCAGGTCGAGCAGTACCGCGGCGGCAAAAAGACGGTCGCAGCCTTCTTCGTGGGCCAGGTCATGAAGCTCTCGAAGGGGCAGGCAAATCCCGCATTATTGAATGAATTGGTGACGAAGAAGCTGGATAGTTAGAAAATTGGTGTCCCATCCTGACCCTGAGCAGCGCGAAGGGGAAGGATGGGATTACGCTATCCCCGCAGATTCAGAGGCTCACCCGTTTCGATCATCGACTTCAACCGCGAAAGCAGTTTCCAGGTTCCCTCCACCGAGTGCTGGCGCGTCGGGTCATCATCGTTCAGCCCGATATGTTTCACCGTCAACTTCGTGCAGGCAGCGACCGGTTCCAACTCATAGACCAGTTCCGATACAAAGCTCTCGCCCCCTGGACTATACGTGGTGCGCAGAATCCGTGGTGGTTCGCATTCGAGAATCATGCCTGCCAGATAGACGATTTCTCCGCCTTGGCCATCGTCGCCGACATAGCGGTAACTGCTGCCAGCTTCGAAGCTCGTCTCCAGCCGCGCGCCAAAGAACATCTTGCGTACGCCCTCAGCCCCGGTAATCGCTTCCCAGACCTTCTCGGGCGTAGCGCCCATATAAAAGATGTAGACAGGATCAGGCTGCATACTTTGCGCCTCGTGTATTGAAGGATATTTAACTGCCTAACGCCAGCCGCCGGTGCAGCAGCGCCAACACCAGCCCTTTGCATTGATATTCCAGATCGGGATCGTAGCGATAGCCCTCATCGCGCATGAAGGCGTGCGCTCCATTCACCTCAAACCACTGGTAGTCCGTGCCCACCTCATCGAGCCGCGCCTTGATCTTCATGCGGCCCTCGAGCGGAACATGCGGGTCCTGCCGTCCCCAGATGTGCAGCAACGCACCTTTGATCTCCGAGGCGCGCGCCAGAGAATCATCGCTCTTCCCTTTGCCTAGCGTTCCGCAGTGAACGTCGGTTGCGTAGAAGCAGGCAGCGGCGCGGATCTCAGGATTCATCGCCGCACGAAAAGCAAGGTGTCCTCCGAGACAGATCCCAATCACGCCCAGCCGCCCGTTACACTGCTCCATCGTCGGCAGGTAGTCAATCAGCGCCCGCGCATCGGCGTCGTAGGAAGCCAGCTCCTTTGCGTATTTGTCTTCATTGCCCTTGTCTGCGCCCGCCTGATCGTAAGCCAGCACCGTGCCCGCGGCTTCGAGCTCGTGGTAGACCTCGGGAACAGCCACCACATATCCATGCCCCGCAAAGAAGGACGCCAACCTCCGAATCGGACCGGTAAGCTGAAAAATCTCGGAATACAGAATCACTCCGGGATAGCGGCCCTCTGCTGCAGGATGAAAAAAATACGTGCGCATCGGCCCGGTGGCAGTGGCGACATCGACGACAAGATCGTCCTTGATGATCATGAAGAAGCCTTCACCTTCAGCGCGCGGTGCCCGATATCGCGCCGGTAGTACATTCCGTCAAAGTGGATTTTGCCGATCCCCTCATACGCGAGACCGAGCGCATTCTCAAGCGAATCCGCCGCGGCTGTAACCGCCAGCACGCGTCCACCACTCGTCAGGTAGTTGCCGTCGAGCAGCGTCGTTCCAGCATGAAAAACTTCAACGCCGCCAATCTTCGCCGCCTCATCAAGACCGGTAATCACCTGGCCCGTCGTATAGCTGCCCGGATAGCCCTGCGACGCTGCGACCACGCAGGCCGAAGCTCCCGGACGCCAGTGAAACGCCGACTCGCTCAAGCGTCCCTCCACGCAGGCTTCCAAACCATCCAATAGATCGGACTCAAGGCGCACCAGAATTGCCTGCGTCTCCGGATCGCCGAAGCGCGCGTTGTATTCAAGCACCATCGGACCGCGCGCTGTCATCATCAGCCCGCAGTACAGCACGCCAACAAATGGAGTGTCTTCCGCCGCCATGCCGTCAATCGTCGGCTGCACAATGTGGTGCATGATCCAATCACGCATCTTCGGATCGAGCATCGTATCGGTCGAATACACGCCCATGCCGCCGGTGTTCGGCCCGGTGTCGCCTTCGCCGATGCGCTTGTGGTCCTGCGCCGGAACCAGCGGCAACGCATGCTTTCCGTCGCTCAGCACGAGAAAGGAAATCTCCTCGCCCTTAAGAAATTCCTCGATCACGACGCTGGTTTCGACCGTCCCCAGCAGCTTGCCGTTAAAAAGTCCGGTAATGCCGTCTTGCGCCTCTTTTTTTGTATTGCAGATCAGCACGCCCTTGCCCGCAGCCAGGCCATCGGCCTTGATCACCACCGGAAGATGAAAGAGGTCGAGCGTAGTAAGAGCTTCTTCCTGCGTCGAGCACACAGCGTAATTCGCCGTCGGAATCTTGTGCCGCTGCATGAACCGCTTGGCAAAGGCTTTGCTTGTTTCGAGCATCGCCGCTGCCCGCGTCGGACCAAAGACGGCAAGACTGCGCCGCCGCATCTCATCGACCAGGCCGAGGGCGAGCGGGACTTCAGGGCCTACAACCGTTAAATCCGGGCTTTCGGCCACCACCACGCGCAGAAGATCGTTCACGTCCTTCTGATTTGCGTTTACCAGCCGCGCAACCTGCGCCATGCCGCCATTGCCCGGCGCGCACACCACCTCGCTCACGCGCGGCGACTTCCGAATTGCCCATGCGAGAGCGTGCTCCCGGCCCCCAGAGCCGATGACAAGTACTTTCATGTCTGCTGAATGACTCCCCTTTTTCTAACCAAAGGCTACAGCACTGCCGGGGACTCGCCAAGCCCGGCGCCAATCTCTGAATAATTATTAATGAAATTAAGTTAACTATAGTTTACTTCTTCGATCAATTCACCCTATACTCGACAAAGATCGAGCGCATGTCCCTCCCAACCGCACAACCCGAAGTAGGCGCAACCCGGCAAAAGCTGCCGCGCATGCGGTCATCCCAGCTGTGGTACTACTTCGGACCGGCCTTTGTCGCCAGCATCGCTTATATCGATCCAGGCAACTTCGCCACTAATTTCGATGGCGGCGCGCGCTTCGGTTATCGCCTGCTGTGGGTGTTGCTGTGGTCGAATGCCATGGCAATTCTCATTCAGTATCTGGCGGCCAAACTCGGCATCGCCACCGCCAGAACCCTGCCGCAGAACTGCCGCGATCAGTTTTCGCGTCCAGTGACCATTGGCTTGTGGGTCGCTGCGGAAATCTCCGCCTTGGCAACCGATATGGCTGAATTCCTCGGCGCAGCTTTGGGCTTTTATCTGCTTGTCGGCGGCTGGCTCACAGGCTACGGCTGGAGCAAGACCGAAATCCTGTTAGCAGCGGCCGTGGCTTCCGCAATCTGTGTCTTTGCCATTCTCGCGATGGAGCTGTGGGGCTTTCGCAAACTCGAACTCGCCATCATGAGTTTCGTCTGCATCATCGGCCTTTGCTACGCGATAGAAATGTTCTTCATCCATCCGGATTGGCACGCCATCGCCGTCCATACCCTCATCCCCACCATCGACAGCAAAAGCATCTACATCGCCGTCGGCATGCTGGGCGCGACGGTCATGCCGCATGTCATTTACCTGCATTCGGCCCTGGTGCAGCCGCGCGTGCAGAGTGAAATTGCCGAAACGCCTTACCGCCAATACCGGGCTAGATTGCGCCACCTTCGCTTTGAGACGATCGACGTCTTCGCCGCCATGAATGCCGCATGGCTGGTCAATTCCGCAATGGTCATCGTTGCCGCCGCCGCCTTTGCCGGACGGCAATGGCAAAACGGCATGTCCATTGAAGAAGCCCACCACACTCTGGGGCCTCTGCTTGGATCCGTATCGGCAACGGTCTTCGCAATTGCGCTTCTCTGCTCCGGATTGTCGTCGTCAACCGTCGGAACCATGGCTGGACAGGTCATTCTCGAAGGCTTTCTCGAAGTGAAGTTCAGCATCTTCCTGCGGCGGCTGCTAACGCTCATTCCCGCGATCCTGGTCATCGCCTCCGGTCTCGATCCGCTGAAAATTCTCATCCTTTCGCAAGTCGTCCTCAGCTTTACTTTGCCCTTTGCGCTCGTGCCGCTGCTTCTCCTTACCGGCAGCCAGAAGGTTATGGGCAAATTTACGAACAGCAAACCGATCCAGATTCTCGGCTGGCTGGCGGTCGCCATTATCATCGCGCTCAATCTCTTTCTACTGTGGCAAACATTTTCCGGACAAGGGTGAAGAAAGCTCTCTAGTCGCGGTGGTATGCTCTCCTGCACTTGCGGTTCGTTCTATTTAAGGAGACCAGACCATGCGCTCGTATCCCCCGTCAGCGCGCTGCAGAACCATCGCCTTCAGCGCCGCCGTGTTGGCCATATGTTGTACCGGTCCAACTCAATCGTTTGCCCAATCTTCAAACTCCACAACCTCATCCAGCCAATTCACTGTTGGTTCGTCTCTTGAAGCGACGGCCGACCCGCCGGTACCGCGCCCACATACGAAGCATTGCGAAGTAACGCTGCTCACCAATCAGGCATTCGCCGACTTCAACAACAAAACCTTCAATTTCACTCCGCCAGCCGACTGCCCCGGCCCCTGGTCCAAGGTCATCTTTACCGGAGACTTCTCCATTCAGCCAGGCGTCCAGTTTGACCGCACCGGTTTGGTTTTCTTTGGAAATGTGAACATTTACTTCGGCACGACAGCCGAACCCCTGCAAAACCAGACTGACACCTGGCACGTAGAACGCGACCTGACCGACTACTCCTCGCTCTTCAAGACACCGCAAACCGGCTTCGCCAGCCTCGGTAACATCGTAGGCGCCGACGGGCTCACCTCGACCATCTTCGGCACCTTCAAGCTCGAGTTCTTTCAAGCCGATTTCGTCAATCCAGCGCCCAGAACGGCCGACCTGGTATTGCCTTTGCCGGACAACGGGAACGGCGCCGCTGGCCTCAACAGCACAACTCCCGAACTCACTCAAACCTTCACTCTCCCGAAAAATATCGAGAGCGCATATATCGACGTGCTCGCGGAGAGCCAGAGCAGTGAGGAGCAATGGTTCCTGTGCCTGCCCAGCAGCGTTGCAGGCGACGTAGGCGTCTGCGGCAACACAGATTTCCGTCAGGTAAACGTCAGCATTGACGGCAAACCTGCGGGCGTGGCGCCGATCTTCCCCTGGATTTATACAGGCGGCGTGGATCCCGGACTTTGGATCCCGATTCCTGGAGTGCAGACCCTGAATTTTCTTCCCTATCGCGTGGACCTGACGCCCTTCGCCGGGGTTCTAAGCAATGGCCAGCAGCACACGGTCGGGGTAACTGTCTTTAACGCCTTCAACTTCTTCAGCACCCTTGCAACGCTTCTGGTATATCAGGACCACGGAACCAGTCAGGTAACCGGAGCGTTGACAGAGGACACACTGACGGATCCTGACCCGACCGTCGTGAGCAATGTCGCGTTCGATGCGCACGGCAACGGTGGAGGCACCGCGACCGTAACCAGCAAGCAAAACTTTACCATCGCGGGTTTTGTAAACACTTCGCACGGACGGGTGAACACGAAAGTTGACGGGAATGTGAACTTCAGCAACGTGCAGACCGTCACTTCCAGCGCAACCACGTTCGGCCAGGGTGTCGTCCAGACCTCTACGGTCAACCAAAAGACAACGACGCAAGACGGGTTCCTCTTTACTACGAAAGAGAACGACGTCTCGTATCCCTTCAACATCAACTATCTTGAAACGGTCGAAAGCAATGGCGATATTGGCGAGGTCTCGACCGTCGATCAGAACTTTCAGCGCAATGAGACCGATACGCTCGAAGGGTTCCCCATTTTCCGCTCAAGTGTAAGCAACGAAGTAAGCTCAGGCGACACAGCAACGTTCGTTGCCTCCCCCACTGGCTTCTCGCTCGGCCCCAACAGCGGACAGAGCAGCAAGCAAACCTACGTCTACCACGACACGTTGGGCAATTGCTTCAGCCGCACACTCACGGCTGCAAACAATGTACTCACCGGAGTCAAAGACGGAGCAGGTTGCGAGCACGGCTTCCACTGGTAAACAACAAAGGCCCGGTCATAAACGCCGGGCCTTTGCTTCTACTTAAATTTGTCATCCTGAGCGCAGCGAAGGATCTGCTTTTCGCATCAGTTAGCATGAAAACGGGTGCCCCATCCTTTCGCGCAGTTTGCGAAAGGGTGGGAAAGCAAAGCTCTCACCCGTGTCTCGCTTACTCCTTAGCCGTCCCCGTAGCACTCGAACTGATCGAAGATTCTCCAGCAATCTGCGGCTGCGCCGGAGGCGTGCGCAAACCCGCATTCACCGCCTTCAACAGCTGCCCATCGCTCGAATCCTCGCCCAGCTCCCAGACCATCACACCACCTAAATGGTGCTGCGCCGCATACGCGCTCTTGAACCGCGCCGATACCGGATCCTCATACGTCCAGAACGTGTCGCCGTCATACAACCAGGGCGCCTGTGCCGTCTCGTCCCGGTATACCTTGGACGCGCCGATCAGCGTCTGAATATAGCGATAGGGACGGTCCTCGTGGACCGCCTCGCCCGGCTGAAAGAGGCCGTGGTTTTCCGCACCCACGGACTTCCACGAATATCCATAGAAGGGCACGCCCAGCAGCAGTTTCTCCGCAGGCACACCGTCTTCTTCATATTGTTTGATCGTGCCGTCCGCGCTGCCGCTGTGGTCGCTGTACAAAGGAGCGTGAAAGCCCGTCTCCTTGTGCCATGGGCCGCTGTAGTCATAGTTCATCAGCCCAACCAGATCGACCACCTTCGCGACTGCTGAAAAATCCACGCTGTGATACATGCGCGGGCTCGGGCCCGCGGCAATCGTCAGCTTCAGCCCCGGACGCGCAGCGTCCAGCTGCTTTCTGAATTCCTGGAGCAGCGCCAGATAATTCGGCGCATCTTCCTGCTGCGGATACTCCCAATCCAGATCGAAGCCGTCGAAGATTCCCGGCGCGTCCGCCCCAGCGGCAAAATGTCCCCGCACAAACATGTCGATGCAGGAGGAGACAAAAGCCACGCGATTCTCCGGCTGCGCGGCCTCGGTGAACGATGCAGCCTTCCCCTCCAGCGAAATCAGAATTTTCATCCGTGGATAGAGTTTCTTCAGCTCCCGCAGCTGATGGAAGCTGCCACGCAACGGCGAAGCCGGATTATCCGCTGAGCCGTCCACGCTGTTGACCGCCGTATACGTCAAATTCAAATCCGCGTTGGGATCGGCGACCGCGCAGCGCGCATTCACGATAAAGCCCTGCGCGTAATTCAGCTGATCGAGCAGCGGAGCCGAGCCACTCGTGATCAGATCCTTCACATAGTAGGGAGGATCGTTATAAATGCCCCATTGCGGAAAGTAGCCGACCAGCAGCGGCTTTGGCGATTCTTGAGCCGCGCCAGAGAGACCCATGCACGGCAGCAAGACACACAAAACGAGAAGCGAAGAAAAGGAAAATCGGGGCATCGCGGTAAGTCCTCAAAAAAATATGCGTACTGGGGTCAAAT
>JABDHA010000009.1 GCA_013285705.1 Acidobacteriota bacterium | reverse complement strand
GCATCTAAGGAGACGCGTGCTCGGGTGCAGCCCTACAGCTTTTCGCGGGCCGGCCAGATCAGCAACGAACAGTTACGCGCCATCAGCCTTTTGAACGATATCTTCGCGCGCAACCTTACGCATAATCTCGGCGTCTGGCTGCGCAGCCGCTTCCACGTGAATCTCGTTTCGGCCGAACAGATGCCGTTTAACGAATTCATGCTGCGCATTCCGGATCTTGCCTATGTGAGCTCGGTACGTCTCGAGCCATTGCGGGCCTTGTCTGTGCTGCAGCTCGATCTTGCATTGGCTCCGCCGATGATCGATCTGCTGCTGGGCGGCGAAGGGAAGTCGGACCGAGTGCGCGAGCTTACCGATATTGAGGAATCCATTCTCACGAGTGTCGCCGAAGCGATTTGCCGCGAACTGAGCGCGGCCTGGCAGCCCGTCGGATTGAGCTTCATCTTCGAGCGCAGGCAACTGCATACGCAGATCGCGCGCGTGATGCCGGTAGCGGAGAAGACGCTTTGCCTCAGCTTTGAAGTTCGTATGCCCGGCGCGAGCGGCATGTTGAACCTTGCATTTCCCGCGGTTGTCTCGAATACCGTGCTGCGGCGCCTGGTGGGAGACTGGAGTCGCCAGCACAGGCACTCGCCGGAAAACCGTCAGCGGATGCAGGAGCGGGTTGGAATGGTGAAGGTGGGCGCGGCATTGCAGCTTCCTCCGGTGAGCATCGCCGGACGGGAGCTGGAAGATCTTTATGAGGGCAAGGTCTTGAAGTTGCCGATTGTCGCATCTCGACCGGCAGAGTTGCGCATCGCAGGCGTTCCTCTCTTCGAGGGATATCCGGTAAGCCATGAAGAGCAGCGTGGCGCCCACCTGCTGCGGATTGCTACGGCTGCAGCCACAAATGCATAACGGAAAGAGGAAGTGGAGGCTCGATGAAAACACTGATTGAGGCATGGTTGTTGGAAGGGCCCGCTGGATTGAGCCAGGAGTTGGCCGGGACGGTGAAGCTCGTGTCGGTCGACCAGCCACTGGAGACGAAAGATTCTTTCTGCTGCCAGATTGAACTGGATGGAAGATTACGAGGAAGCTTCTGGGTCGCCGTCGAAACAGAGGCGCTTGCCCGTTTACTGGTGGCGGCCCGGGTGACCTCGGATGAGAGCGACCGCGAGCGAGATGCGTTGCTTTGGCAGGGCATCCTCCGGCAGGTTGCAGAAAAGGCAGTGAAGCGATTCGGGAAGGAGTCTGGAGCGACTTCGTCGATCCAGACGATTCGCGAAGCTCCCCGCCCGCTCGGTATTGCATTCTCAGCCTATGAGATTCGCTTTGGCGAGGTATCGATTCGCGTTGGATTTGCCGATCAGACACGGCTCGAAGCTGAGGCAAAGCCGCAAGAGCGCAGCACGGCTGGAGCGTTGCCGACGCGTGGAGTGGAATTGCTGCTCGATGTGGAACTCGAAGCCTCTCTGCGCTTCGGTTCGAAGGAGATGCCCCTGAGCGAGGTGTTGGAGCTCGGCCCGGGCGATGTGGTGCAACTGGAGCGGCATGTCTCTGACCCTGTGGATCTGATCGTGGGGGATAAAATCGTTGCCCGCGGTGAGGTCGTACTGGTGAACGGAAACTTCGGTCTGCGGGTCACCGAGGTTGCTGAGCCGAAGAAATCTCTGGAGAGCATACGATGCCTGTTCTAATGAGACGGCCTTTTGGCGGCCGAGTGTCCGAGGAACTGGGTGCGAGATCGATCGCGAACGGCGATGCAGTGCCGCGCCACGATTTGCTGCCCTTCGCACAAGCAGCCGCTGCAACTACATTTCTGCCGCACTGCAGGAATGCAAAATGCAAAAGTGGATGGATGAAATTGTGGCGTAGCCGTCAGGCGCCGATTCTGGAAGGGATGTGGGCCTGCAGTGCGGCCTGTATGCAGGAGCTGGTGCAAACTGCGGTTCTGCGTGAGATGAGCGAAAGAAGCGCGCAGAATGTGGTGCATAAGCATCGCGTACCGCTTGGGCTGGTGCTGCTATCGCGGGGATGGATTACACAGGAGCAGCTCAAATGCGCGTTGGAGGCGCAAAAGAAGGCTGGCTCTGGCCGGTTGGGCGAGTGGCTTATCAAACAGAAAGCGGTGGGAGAAGATCAGATCACGCGAGCGCTCGGAGCGCAGTGGAATTGTCCTGTGCTGTCGTCCGACTCGTATGATCCGGCAGCGATGGCCGCGATGTTCCCGCGCCTGCTGATGGACAGCCTGAACGTGATTCCCTTGCGGCTGGCCGGGCGGCATCTTCTGTATGTGGCGTTTGAAGAGAGGGTTGACCGCTGCCTGGTTCTGGCTGTGGAACGTATGCTGGGCTTGAAGGTCGAAGCCGGGGTGCTGCCCGCATCGGAGTTTCGCCGGCGGCAGGGAGAGATACTCCGCGCGTCTTTTCCCAAGACGCGTTTGCTCGAGGCCATGAATATGCGCGGGCTGGTGCATGCCTTCACCGGCATGATGGAAGAGAACAAGCCCGTTCAGGCGAAGATCGTCCGCGTTCACGACTACTTCTGGCTGCGTCTGTGGCGCAATTCTTTGCTGGCAGAAGATAGCAAGGCTGTGCCGGGCATTCCTGACCTGGAAGATATGGTGTGTGCGCTGGCTGCTGCTGATTGATCTGACATCAGGTCGGGGGTCTTGAGATCGAGGAGATCGATCGGGCTAGTGGTGCAGGGAAAATTGCCGATAAGCGCATTGGAGCGAGGAATGTTCATGAGTGAAATTGCTGCCCTGATCGTCGACGATTCGTCTGTGATGCGAAAGATTGTCGAAAGGGCCTTGCGCCAGGCGGGACTGCCTTTGAGCAAGGTGCACGAAGCATCGAGCGGCGTGGAAGCACTTGACCTTTTAAAAAGCGAGCGCGTCCAGCTGATTCTTTCCGACATCAACATGCCCATGATGGATGGGCTCGAATTTCTGCGGCAGTTGCGGTCGCAGGACCTGGCCCCTGATGTTCCCGTCGTGATGATTACCACGGAAAGCAGCGAAGAGCATGTGAAAGAAGCCATCGTTGCCGGAGCGCAGGGTTATATTCGTAAGCCCTTTACTGCGGAGCAGGTCAAGGACAGGGTTTTGCCTCTGTTGGACCTGGCGTAGTTCAATTCTGTTCTATTGGTTCGATTCATTTGGAGAAAACTATGGCAACCCCGGCTCGTGAAATCCTGCAGGAGAGTGCGCATGCCGCGCACCTCGACGATGCAGTGGATGAGGTCTTCCGTTTAATGATGGGTGCGCCATGCACGCCCATCGAAGTGGGTGTCGCGGACAGCAAGGAAACCATTACGGCGGTGATCGGCCTTGCCGGCGCCATGAGCGGAGCCTGCACCCTGCGCTGCGATCTGCAGACCGCATTGCGGATGGCGGAGTGCATGGTAGGCATACGCCCTGCCGAACTGGATGCGATGGTGAAAGATGCCATTGGAGAGGTGTGCAATATGGTTGCCGGCGCCTGGAAGGGAAAGCATGGCGTGCTATCAAGCGGATGCATGCTCTCGACCCCTGCCGTGGTCACGGGAACGAATTACCAGCTGCACATGCAGCAACAGGAATTTCGTATCGATCGCAACTACCGCTTTGAGAGCCATACCTTAAACGTCAGCATCATCTGCGAGTCCATTCAATAGTTTTTTCTAATCTTCCTTTCTCCTCTTTGGCCGCCCTCTTGCACTTCATCCATGCAAAGGAGATCGAAGGTGGACAGCGGCTACTACGCAGCTTTTACAGGATTACTTGCGCGTACCGAAGCGCTCGACTCGGCGGCCAGCAACCTGGCAAACGCCAATACCAGCGGCTTCCGAGCCGAGCGTGAATACTTCCGAAATGCCATTGTTGGCCCTGACGCGCTCAATTCCCAGGTCAATCGCATGGTCAACAATTTCGGGGTGCTCGGCGGCAACCGCCTGGACCTGGGGCAAGGTGCGCTGACACATACCGGTAACTCACTTGATCTTGCGATTGAGGGAGACGGTTTCTTTGCCATACAGACAAAGCAGGGCATTCGCTACACGCGCGACGGTTCTTTCCGGCGGGCATTGGACGGCACGTTGATTACGGCTGCCGGCGAGCCAGTCCTGAACGCGCTGAACAAGCCCATTCAAATTCCCACCGGAGACGTCACCATCGGCATGGACGGAGCTGTTTCCGTCGCCAACGCCGTGGTTGGAAAAGTTGCCCTCTTTGATTTTCCCGCCTCCGCTCTGCTTCCTGAAGGAACGAACCGCTACACCGTTTCAGCGGGGACGAAACCCACGTTGACGACGGCAGCCATTCACCAGGGGGCGCTCGAGTCTTCCAATCAGGATGTCATTCAGGGGACGCTGCAGCTCATTCTTGTGCAGCGCCAGGCAGAGATGATGCAGAAGGCGCTCACGGTGTTCCATAACGATTTCGATAAGACTGCGAGTGAAGACCTTCCCAAGGTTTAAGGCAAACATTTTCAGATCAGGAGAAGAAGAATGATCCGGGCTTTGTATACGGCAGCAAGTGGAATGAGCGCACAGCAGCTCAATCTCGACACGATCGCGAACAATCTGGCGAACTCATCGACCTCTGGCTTCCGCCAGCGGCAGTTGCAGTTTCAGGACATGATCTATCAAAACCTGGTGACACCGGGCGCGGCGCAGAGCCAGCAGACGGTCTCCGCCGGCCTGCAGGTGGGTCTCGGAACCAAATCGGCGGCGACGGAAATCATTATGACGCAGGGCGACTTGAACAATACCGGTAACCCGCTCGATCTCGCGATTCAGGGAAACGGATTCTTTCAGGTCTCCCGTCCCGACGGCACGATCGAATACACGCGCGCCGGAAGCTTCCATCTCAATAATCAGGGGACCATGGTGACGACGGACGGCGATCCGCTGGTTCCGAATATCACGATTCCTCCCAATGCAACCGCGGTGACGATCACGCAATATGGCGTGGTCAATGCGACGCTTCCTGGTCAGCAGAATCCATCGCAGCTGGGACAGATTCAGCTTGCGACCTTCGCCAATCCTGAGGGCCTCGAAAGCCAGGGCGCGAATCTCTTCAGCGAGACTCTTTCCTCCGGTCAGCCGGTGCTCGACGTGCCTGGAGGTACGCAGGGGCTGGGCACGCTGCAGCAGGGCTACCTGGAAAACTCGAATGTCGATGTTGTGACCGAGTTCGTGCAGATGGTGCTGGCGCAGCGCGCCTATGAGAGCAATTCGAAGGTCATCCGCGCTGCGGACGACATGTACAGCCAAGTCAACAACATGGCCCGGTAGCAACCATGAAGCGAATCGTGATTGCCATTGTTTCTTCGATCGTGTTGCAGGCTGCGGCGCCATTGTATGCCGCAGCCTGCAACACGGTCCAGCCCTCGGGTAGCGGAGGCGCTGGCGCAGACAATCAGATCGCCGAGCATTCGATCGCCAAACCTTCCACCGTAGACCATTACATTACCGATGCGATCCTGCATCGCAAATGGGCGGTGGTCGTGGACTGCGGTCATCCTGATCGACCGTGGACGGTGAAGGCCGTGCCGTGGGAGAGCGACGCAGTGATGGCTACATTGTCGCGCGTGCATGCCAGCCAGCCGGCAGCGATCGTAAAGCCGCTGGTGCCCGCAGGTGCGAAAGTACGGCTGTGGCGCACGGCGAGTAGTACGGATATCGAGCTTGTTGGAACCGCTCTTGAAGCCGGAGGAGCGGGACAAACCATCCATGTGCGAACCGGACTGCAAGGAGCTGTCCTTGAGGGGCGGGTCCGTGGCGCTGGATCGGTAGAACTATTCCATTCAAAGAGGTGGGCGACGCAATGAAGCGTGCATGGTATCGCGTGCGCAGGTATCTGCGCGTAGTGCTGGTCTGCCATCTCGGCTGCGGCGTAGTCGTCGCAGCGATCAAGAAGCCTGAGCCAAAGCCTACCCCGCCGGATGTAGCGCTCACAGCCTACATCTCACGCGTAGAAGCAGAGAGCGCGGCAGAAGCGCATACGCCGGGTGCCATCTGGACTCCCGATGGACGGTTGACGCGCCTTTCCGCAGATGTGAAGGCCTCCCGCTTGCATGACCCCATCGCGATCGTGGTTTCTGAAAGCCTCGCCGCGTCGACCGATGGCACGGTCAAGAATTCGCGCGCCTCGAATGCCAGCTCGCAGATTTCGGCGCTCTTCGGCAAGCTTTCCGCCGGAAATGCGTTGAATAATCTGCTGAATCAGACTTCCGCCTCTGGACTGAACGCGCAGGGGCAGAGCGTGACGAATTCAAGCCTGAGCACGACAGTAGGCGGGGAAGTGGTCGATGCGCTGCCGAACGGCACGCTCGTGATTCAGGCGGTACGGCAGGCAACCTTCAATCAGCAGACGCAGCTCATCAAGCTGCGCGGCCTGGTGCGACCAGATGACATCAATGCGCAGAATCAGGTGCTTTCGACGGCTATTACCGACCTCGAGCTTGAGGTCGTGGGCAAAGGCATTATCAACGATTACACCTATCGTCAGAATCCCGTGGTCCGTTTTCTTGAAAAGATACTGGTTTTTTAGGAGTGCCGTTTCATGCGATATGAGAGGTTTTTTAGACTTTTCGCTCTGTCGTCGATGGTTGCTTTTGCCTCGGTCGCTGTCGCGTCTGTGCCGTCCGGCACACCACGGATCAAGCTCGCCCGCGTGAAAGACGTAGCTACCGTCGAGGGCATTCGTGACAACCAGCTGGTCGGGTACGGAATCGTGGTAGGTCTGCGTGGCACGGGGGATAGCCAGCAGACTGTTTTTCCTCTGCAGACGCTGATTTCAACACTCGAGCGCATGGGCGTCAACCTCCAGCAGTCACCGCAGCTCTCTACGATGCGCACGCAAAATATGGCATCGGTCTTTATTTCGGCGACGCTCCCTGCGTTTGCGCGTCCCGGCAATAAGCTCGATATCACGGTTTCCTCCGCGGGCGATGCGCGCAGCCTGGAAGGAGGCTTGTTGTTGCTGACTCCTCTTTACGGTCCGGACGGACAGATTTACGCCGAAGCGCAGGGCCCACTGGTGCTGGGCGGCTATGCGGTGGCCAGCAACGGGAATCTGAAGCAGTACAACCATCCCACCACCGGCCGTGTGCCGGATGGAGCGATGGTTGAGCGTGCGGTGCCGCTCGATCTGACAAAGATGCGGTCGCTCTCGCTGTTGCTGAACGACGCCGATTTCCGCACTGCGGAACTGATGGCGGCCGCAATCAATAAGGATCTGGCCCGCCCCGTGGCGCATGCCGCCGACAGCCGCCGCATCACGCTCGAAGTGCAACCGGCGGATGATATTCCGGCCCTTCTGGCGCAGGTCGAGGCCGTGGAGGTGGAAACTTATCCGCGGGCGAAGGTGGTCGTCAACGAGCGCACCGGGACGGTTGTGATTGGCGGCGACGTTCGTCTGCAGCCGGTTTCGATTCTGCATGGCGGATTGTCGGTGAATGTGATTACGGAGTACCAGGTCTCGCAGCCCAACCCACTCGGCCAGGGCACGACCCAGGTGGTGCCGCAGACGACGGTGCAGGCGCAGGAACAACCGGCCAACCGTATCGAATTGAAACAGGGGGCAACGGTCGATACGCTGGTCGAAAACCTGCAGCAGATCGGAGCGACGGCCAGGGACATCATTTCGATCCTTCAGGCGATGAAGGAAGCCGGGGCGTTGGAAGCAGAACTGGAGGTGTTATGAGTCGTGTGGATCTTGCTTCATCCGTGGCAGCTGCCACGGTCCAGCCAAACCCAAAGCTTGAGTCCGCCGCGCATGAGTTTGAGGCGAGTCTCATGCAGGAGTTTCTCAAGCCATTGCAACACGATAGCTTCTTTGCCGATGAAGAGAGCAAGGGGGACGACGATACCAGCGGCAGCGCTGCAACGCTGATGAGCTATGGCGCGGAAGCCATGGCCAAGTCGATCTCCGAACACGGCGGTTTCGGCATTGCCCGGAAGATTCTCGACCACTTCAAGGCAACGGGTGGGAGCTCGCAGGCGGGGGAGAAGACGCCGGCTACGCACTTCTGAGAAATCTCTCAGAAATAGCATCGCAAAATTACTTAAGTTTGGCCTTACCCTGCCGATAGAGGGAAGTAAGGAGAGCAATGATGAACGTCAACGATGGTCTGCATGGTTTGCCGGAGCCGCTGGGTGTTTCGGAGACTTCTCCGGTTCCGGCTACACAACGCCAGCAGCAGGCGAGTTATTCGGCGCCGACGGGCTCTACTCAGGACCGTACGGAAGTCAGCACGGCGGCCAGCCTGGCGCACCAGGCAATGGCAGTGCCCGATGTGCGCATGGACAAAGTCGCAGCCGTGCAACAGGCATTGGCAAACGGCACCTACCAGGTAAGCGCCGGCGATGTCGCCGACAAATTAGTTCAGCAAATGATGACGAGATAGCAGGCCGCTCATGTCTTTTAGCAGCATTTCTCCGGTTTCCGTGACAAGTCTACTGGATCGCACCATCGGCGCACTGGCCAAGGCAGATGTGACTTCCATGGCAAAAGTGCTCGCTGACTGCGAAGGTGCAGAACTGCCCGGATCTCCGGAAGAGTTCAGCCGCGCGCTGACGCAAAAAGCGGCTCTTGAGAAAGCTTTGGAGCAGACAAAGCGAAACATACGTCTGCTGCGGGGTGAGGAAAACAGTTTTCGCTACGGCCACAGTCGTGGTCGTAATTCATAACCCATCACGGACAGGCGAGGCAGACCACGATGGCAACTCTGAACACAGCCTTCAACATTGCAACTGGAGCTCTGGAAGCGGACCAGGCCGCTCTCAATATCATCGCGAACAATACGGCCAATGCGAATACGCCGGGCTACACGAATGAATTGCCGCAGTGGCAGGCAAATGATCCGGTAACGATCGATGGAACCAGCTATGGACAAGGTGTGACCATGACCGGGCCAGCCTCACAGCGTGACCAGGTACTAGAACAGCGTATTCAACAGCAGTTGCAGCTGGAGCAGGGAACGGGGGCACGGCTGACGGCTCTTGACCAGCTGCAGAACATCTTCAGCACCGCGACGTCGGCTTCCTCATCTTCGTCGCTTGATATCGGAACGAGCATCTCCAGCTTTTTCTCCGCACTTTCGCAGCTGCAGGCGACTCCTTCGTCCAATTCGCTGCGCCAGTCCATTTTGAGCGCTGCGACGACACTGGCGAGTGCGTTTCAAAGTGCATCCTCACAGCTGACGCAGCAACAGGGCGCGCTTGACCAGCAGAGCGGAACAGTGGTGACCCAGGTCAACTCGCTGACGCAGGCGATTGCGCAGCTGAACCAGAGCATTTCGCAGACGACGCCGAACAACCAGGATGCAAGCCAGCTGGAAGATCAGCGTAACTACGATGTACAGCAACTGTCGCAGCTGATCGGTATTCATCAGATCACGACCGACGGCAACAACCTGACCATTACGACATCGAGCGGAGCATTGCTGGTGGCCAAGGGACAGGCGTATTCGCTCAGCACCTCCGTGTCGGGTGGCGTGACGCATATCTCCGATTTCGAGGGCAATGACATCACGACGAGTCTTGCCGGCGGCGGGGGGCAGCTTGGAGGGATATTGACGACCCGCGACCAGGATATTCCGCAGATGCAGAGCGCACTCGATACGCTGGCCTTTGATCTGGGAGGCGCATTAAATACCGCCAACGAGGCTGGCTCGGATGCGAATGGAAATCCAGGCGTTGCGATCTTCAACCTGCCCTCGTCTGCTTCCGGAGCGGCGAGCACAATCTCGGTTGCCATCACGGACCCCTCGCAGATTGCGGCCGCGGCTACAGGCGCCGGATCGTCGAATGACGCCAACCTCGAGAACATGCTTCAGGTGCAGAACCAGAGCATTGTAGGTGGCGATACGCCGTCGACCTACTATTCCAGCTTTGTCTCGACGTTAGGCAGCCTGGTTTCGCAGGTTTCGACGGAGAACACGGCGCAACAGACTTCTCTGACACAGTTGCAGACGCAGCGCGACTCGATCTCGGCTGTGAATTTGAATGACGAGGCTGCGTCGCTTGAGAACCTGCAACAGGCCTACCAGGCCGCATCCAAGGTCTTCACGATTCTCGATACAGTCATGGCTTCGGCCATCAATCTCGGTGTAGAAACAACCGTTGCCTAAGGACCTCATCTATGCGATTTGACCCTTTTTATCTGAACAATGCCGTCAGTGCGCTCGACCTGACCTCAGCGACAGAGCAGCAGCTGACGAACGAAATTTCCAGCGGAACGCGTGTCAACTCACTGAGTGACGACCCGGTTGCGGCAGGCGAAAATGTGATGCTCTCCTCGCAGCTGAGCCTCGACGATAGCTTTTCGCAAACGGAGAGCTCGACAGTAGGTATGCTTCAGGTGACCGATTCCACCTTGGGTAGTGTGGTTTCGCAGTTGACGAAGGCTCTTTCCCTGGCAACGGAAGCGAACAATGGAACGTTAAACGCGAGCGATCTGCAGTCTGTTGCGACGCAGCTTTCGGGAATTCGCGACGAAGTAGTGTCCCTGGCAAATACAACGTATCTGGGAAGCTATGTTTTTTCCGGGAGTCAGGGTGGTACGACGCCCTTTACGCTGGATACCAGCGTGACCCCAAACACGGTTTCCTATCAGGGGGATAGCGCCATTTCTTATGTCACGACACCCGGCGGGCAGAAGATCCAGGTGAACATGCCGGGGAATCAGATTTTTTCGGATGCCAGCGATCCCAGCAATCCGGCTACAAATGTCCTGCAAACATTAACAAATCTGGTGACTGATTTCTCTTCCGGCACGGCATCGGCGACCGCTATTTCGGATACGACGGCTTTGAACTCGGCCTTGAATTATGTGGGCCAGCAGCGAGTCGTCCTCGATAACTCGATTACACAATTGCAGTCGGCGCAAACCTATACGCAAACTCAGGGAACGCAGATTACTTCAGCGCAAACCAATCTTCTGCAGGCAGATGTGGGACAGGTTTCTACCCAGTTGAGTACCGCTGAGACGCAGCAAGCAGCTCTGACACAGGTAGTAAGCCTGCTGGAAAAGAATAATGGAGACTTGTTTAGTTTGCTGTAGTGGGTTGAGGCTGGCCGGTGACAGTCGTCACTTTTGTCCATCACCATCCGGGTTCACTCTGCGATAACTCCGGCCGCGGCTCTTGACCAGGAAGACTTCACGGCAGAAGGGACATTCCCATGGGTAGAGGCCGAGCCTAGAGTAAACGCGCTCCTGCAGAAAGCCGCGACGCTGTATGCGGGTCATCTCGACATTGGCACAGTTGGGGCAGCGGCGCTTCGTTTTATTCATTCGTTCGCTCTTATGATTTCAAGATCGCAATGCATCCGAAGATATATGGAACGGGAACTCCGATGCAACTATGCAACCCAATGAATGGAATTCGATTGCTCGTACAAAAATTGCTTCTTCAGTTGTGACAAATTTCGAGCGGCACAGCAAGGAGAAAATGCGAGGCCGATGTCGAGGATATGAAAATTTCGTCCCGGCATCCCTTTTTTGAAGCGGGGACTGGATTTAGCTCCAAAAACGATGGCCTGACTTGCGCCATCGACTCCCACATTCATCGATGATTAAGCGGTACGGCCCAGCGCACTGGTGGGAAGAGATTGTGCCAGCCCAATCAACTCCTCTGGATCCAGAGGTTTAAGTCTGTACAGAATATTCATCCCATCATACTCAGCTTCAGCGTCAGGAAGCCCGCTTAAGACAAGAACAGGAACGTTCGGTAGCTGGACGCGAAGCCTGGCAACAAATTGCGGACCATTCATGTGGGGCATTAAATGGTCTGTGATAATCAAGTTGATATTTTTTGCGAAATCAGAGTTTTCAAGCAGTGTGAGTGCTTCCTGTGCATTTGTGGCGACTGAAACCTGATTTCCAGAAAAGGTGAGGATCGCTTTCCGAGTAGCAGCCTGCACCGGATTATCATCAACCAAAAGAATTGCTGCTAATGGCATAACGTATTCTGAGAAAACTCCAATTTGTATTGGGATGCAACTATTGCATTATGCGTTGCCACACCTTTTACCCGCAAAATTTATAGTCAGGTCTCCCTCTGACGCTGTGAACCCTCACTCATCGGCGAGAGCAAGTTTAGCCGGTGACGCGAGGGAAGCCAGGCTGGATCGAAAATAATCCAGACTAAGCTTGAGACCGGTTTCGAGGTCGACTTTTGGTTCCCATCCGAGCAGTTGCCGGGCACGAGTGATATCCGGTTGGCGCTGCATCGGATCATCGACAGGCAATGACTTAAACACGATTTTGCTTTTTGCACCGGTGACACGAAGCACCGCCTGCGCGCAGTCGAGGATGGTCCACTCGTTCGGATTTCCTATATTGATCGGAAGGTGTTCTTCTGAGCGAGACAAGCGAAGGAAGCCGTCGATTTCATCCGAAACATAGCAGAAACTACGCGTCTGGCTGCCATCCCCGTATACGGTCAGGTCGTGTCCTTGAAGGGCTTGCACCAGGAAGTTCGAGATGACTCTTCCATCATTGGCCTGCAGGCGTGGACCGTAGGTGTTAAAGATGCGCACGAGTCGCGTGTCTACCTTGCGGTAGCGATGGTAAGCCATGACGAGTGCCTCGGAAAAACGCTTGGCTTCGTCGTAGACAGACCGCGGGCCGACTGGATTGACATTTCCCCAGTAGTCTTCTGTTTGCGGATGAACCGCCGGATCTCCATAGCACTCAGATGTGGAGGCATGAAGGAACCTGGCCTGATATCGATGCGCCACGTCGAGCGCGTTCCTGGTGCCGGCGGAGCCGACCTCGAGCGTCTCAATCCCCAGCCTGCTATAGTCTTCCGGGCTTGCAGGAGAGGCGAAATTGAAAACAAAGTCGACTTTTCCGAAATCGAACGGAGAGCAGATATCGTGCTCATGAAATTCGAAGCGTGGTTCCGATTGCAAATGCTTCAGGTTTTGAAGAGAGCCAGTGCAGAGATTATCTACTCCCGCAACGGTGTGCCCGTCAGCCAGAAGTGCATCCGTGAGATGAGAACCTAAAAATCCTGCCGCGCCTGTGATGAGTGCTCGCATAGCTTGTAATATGTCTCGAAAAATGAGGATGGGGATATGTGCGCTCTTCATTCATGGCAGCGCAATCCTGATTTGAATACTATGGTAAACCACGAATGCAGGCAGACAGTGCAATGGAGGCCTCAGCGGCATGGATAACAAGCGATTTTGCCTTGCCATCAGCTAAATGCCGGACTGATGTATCATCCGATTTTCCGGAGAATCCGCAAGATGACTCGTGTTGGCAATCTTTTTTTGTGGTCGTCGTGTCTCTTTTCCTCCTTGCTGTCCGCGCAGAGCTTCACGATCGAACAGGCTCTCAGCGCGCCCTTCAGTTCCCAATTGACGGCTGCGCCCACTCATGGCTCCTTCGCCTGGGTTACGAACCTGCAGGGACGCCGCAACCTCTGGGTCGCCACTAAAAATTCTGATAGCGATTCATACAGCACAAGCCAGCTAACGAAATTCACCGAAGATGACGGCATTGAAATTGGAGATATCGCCTGGACCCCGGATGCCGGAGCGGTTGTGTATGTATGCGGTGGCGACTTTGAGTTTCCGGAGCGGCCTGCGCCAAATCCTGCGCTGCTCTCCGGCGGTGTGGATCAGCAGATATGGATGGTTTCAACGCGTGGAGGAGAACCGCGCAAACTGGCTGAGGGACGTGCTCCGGCCGTATCGCCGGCTGGAGATGCACTCGCCTACTTGCTCAAAGGACAGATATGGACGATTTCGTTGCAAGACTCCAGTGCTAAGCCAGAACAGATATTGCACACGCGGGGAAGCCTGTCTTCGCTGCTCTGGTCGCCGGACGGCAAAGCGCTCGCATTTGTCAGCGATCGTGGTGACCACAGCTTTATCGGCTTGTACATCCCGGAGACGAAGACGCTCCGGTATCTGGATCCCGGGACAGACCATGACGGTTATCCAGCCTGGCGGCCAGACAGTAAAAGTATCGCGTTTGTGCGGATTCCTTACAGCAAGCATGATGTTCTCTTTGGCCCGAAGCGGACCGGGCTGCCATGGTCGATTCGCGTCGTGGATGTTGAGACCGGCAAAGGCCACGAAATATGGCGCGCGAAGGAAGGCCGAGGCAGTATCTTTCACGAGGCGCAAGGCAAGGGGCAACTTATTTGGAGCGGTAATGCGTCCATCGTCTTTCCATGGGAGGGGGATGGCTGGCTGCATTTATATTCCGTCGCGGTAAATGGCACAGAAGCCACGCTACTGACCCCAGGCGAGTTTGAAGTCGACAGCGTTGCAAGCAAGCGGGATGGGACGAGCATTGTCTTTTCCTCAAACCAGAACGATATCGACCGCAGACATGTTTGGGAAATGAAGGGCGCAATCGGTCGCGCGGTCGAACTCACGCACGGAGAGGGAATCGAGACGGCTCCCGTGCCCTCGAGCGACGGCGAGAGTGTCGCAGTCATGCGATCGGATGCACGTGTGCCGATACGTCCTGCGGTGATTCGCGCCAGAGGCGAGTTGCAGGATCTCGAGCCGCAGGCACTCCCTGCAGCGTTTCCATCCGCGAGTTTTGTCCTCCCCCAGCAGGTCATCTTATCTTCTGCTGACGGAATGCGCATTCATGGGCAGCTGTTTTTGCCGAAAAATGCCGGTGATGGTCATCGGCATCCAGCTGTAGTTTTCTTTCACGGTGGATCGCGGCGCCAGATGCTGCTCGGCTGGCATCCGATGGAATACTACTCGAATGCCTATGGAATGAATCAGTATCTTGCGAGTCTTGGATACATTGTGTTGTCCGTCAACTATCGCAGCGGCATTGGGTACGGTGAGGAATTCCGCGAGGCCCTGAATTACGGAGCAACAGGCGCCAGCGAGTTCAATGATGTGCTGGGTGCGGGTTTATACCTCGGCAGCCGCCCTGACGTAGACGCAGCGCACATCGGGGTCTGGGGTGGCAGCTACGGAGGCTACCTTACGGCTCTTGCGCTGGCTCGGGCGTCCGACATGTTTGCTGCGGGCGCTGACATGCACGGTGTGCATGATTGGAATCTGGAGTTAGGCAATTGGCTACCGGCGTATGATCCGGCCGCCGACCCAGAGGCAGCGCGCACGGCCTGGAATTCATCGCCGTTGTCATCGGTTAGCACCTGGCGTTCGCCAGTGCTGCTCATCCAGGGCGATGATGACCGTAATGTGCAGTTTTCGCAGACAGTTCAATTGGCTGAGGCTCTACGCAAACAAAAAGTCAGTGTGGAGGAGCTTGTTTTCCCGGATGAGATCCATGATTTCCTGCTCCATCGGGACTGGATCGCTGCATATTCTGCCAGCGCCAAATTTTTTGAACAGCATTTGAAATAGTTGGCTCAAGGCTGGATAAGACAGTGTTTCTTCTCTGGACGTCCGCAATGAAAACGCGTACATTGCGGTAGAGACTTAGCCGCGCAGACACTTCCTCGATGTTGAATTTTCCAGAGCGTCATAGGCTTTGAGATGTATACGAGGCAGGTTTGCGGATGACGACAAGGTTTATTTCGATGAAGGGATGTAGCAGAGCAACGTGGACCTGACAATTATCGACTGGCTCATCATGCTTCTGTATTTCGCTTTTGTGCTGGGCATTGGCTTCGCACTCAAGCGGTTTATGAAGACGAGCAAAGATTTCTTTCAGGCTGGGCGCTCGCTGCCAGCCTGGATCTGTGGGCTGGCCTTCATTTCTGCCAACCTAGGCGCGCAGGAAGTGATTGGCATGGGCGCGTCTGGAGCGAAATACGGCATCGCCACCAGCCACTTCTATTGGATCGGCGCGATTCCTGCGATGATTTTTGTCGGCGTCTTTATGATGCCCTTTTATTACGGGTCGAAGGCGCGCTCGGTGCCCGAATTTTTGCGGCTGCGCTTCGATGAAAAAACCCGTGCTTACAATGCGTGCTCCTTTGCTGTGATGACCGTGTTTTCGTCCGGCATCTCGATGTATGCGATGGCACGGCTTATCCAGACGCTGCATGTGTTTGATTCGTTGTTCCTCAAGTTCAATTTGCCGCTGGGCTGGATCTTTCACTTCGCCATCATCATTTCGGCAATTATTGTGCTTGGTTATATCTTTCTGGGTGGACTGACCAGCGCTATCTACAACGAGGTATTGCAGTTCTTCCTGATCGTGGCAGGATTTCTGCCGCTGGTCTGGGTTGGTCTGAAGAATGTTGGCGGGTGGAGCGGCCTGAAGGCTGCTCTGCCGGTGGCGTATACGCACTCATGGCGGGGTATGACCAACGCCCACAATAATCCATTGGGCGTGGAGTGGTTCGGATTATCGATGGGGCTCGCGTTCGTCCTTTCCTTCGGCTACTGGTGCACGGACTTTCTCGTGATCCAGACGGCGATGGCTTCGGATTCGGAAGAGTCTGCGCGTCGCGTTCCGCTGATTGCGGCGGTCCCGAAGATGTTCTTTCCATTTCTCGTGATCCTGCCCGGGCTGATCGCTATTGCCACGACGACGACCACACAGCACGCCATGCTGCAATCGGCGCCAACGCTGAATACAACCGCAGCGCCTGCAGCGGCAAACGATTTATCCGATCCGACAAAATTCAGCAAGGGCCTGATTCCGGCGAAGGTGAATCCCGTTACCGGCAAAGTCATGACAGACGAGCGTGGCCATCCATTGCTCGACTACGACCTTGCCATTCCGAATATGCTGCTGCACTACTTCCCAACGGGTATTCTCGGGCTCGGCCTGACGGCATTGCTGGCGAGTTTCATGTCCGGGATGGCGGGAAACGTGACGGCTTTCAACACCGTCTGGACGTACGACCTGTACCAGTCCTATATCCACAAGAATGCGAGCGATTCGCACTATCTGAAGATGGGGCGATGGGCGACGGTCGGCGGCATTCTGCTGTCGATGGCGACGGCGTATGCGGCGACCTCATTCAACAACATCATGGACACGCTGCAGCTGGTGTTTTCTTTTGTGAATGCACCGCTGTTTGCAACGTTCTTGCTCGGCATGTTCTGGAAGCGCACCACCGGTCATGCAGCCTTTACAGGCCTGGTGAGCGGCACGGTTGCTGCGGTTGTGCATCATGGGCTGACCTTGCCTGCCGATGCGCATCCTGGCATTCATGGCGGATGGATTACGGTTGTCCACTCGTATCCGAGTGAGATGGCGCAGAATTTCTGGACAGCCATCTGGGCATTCTCCGTCAACTTTATTTTGACGGTTATCATCAGCCTCATGACGAAGCCTCGTGAGGAAAGCGAGCTTGTAGGACTGGTGTATTCGCTCACGCCCAAGCCGGTCGAGCATCACATGGCCTGGTATGCGCGCCCCAAAGTGATTGCCGTTGGCTTGATCGCAATGCTCATTGCGCTGAACCTTATCTTCCGCTAACGAACAGAGGAGTGAACGAGAATGAATCTTGATCTGCGAATTCCCATGGGATTGATGTTCCTGATCGTCGGCGCAATTATGACCATCTTGGGATTGTTCACGCGCGGCAGCGTCATCTATGAACGCTCAGCTGGTATGAACATCAACCTTATCTGGGGTGTAGTGATGCTTGCTTTCGGGCTGATCATGTTTTTGCTCGGGCGCACGAGTGATAAGCGGGTGGCCGCGGAGCCAGTTGAGGGAACAAACCGTCCACTGGGTGGTCGCGGTCATGGCATGGGACACTGACTATTGTTGGAGCGTCTTCAATACGAAAGCCACAAGAATATTGACCTCAGCCTCGGGTGCGTTCTTTGTCACTCCAAGAAATCGTCGTTCATTTGCACCGCGAATCAGATCGAGTGTAGCCCACGCCGCCGGCTCGAATGGTTGTTGGGTAATTTCTCCTGACTCTGCGGCCTGCGTAAATATCCGTAATAAAATATCTACAGAGGCTCGCTGCATGAGCAGTGTCTGTTTGTGGTGAGTGGCCTCCCGTCCGATGCTGAGCAGCATGCGGTGCAGACCCCGATTCTCTCCCCAAAATTCAACGCGGGCCGCGATGAACCCCTTTAGTTTTTCCTCCAGGGTGTGACCTTGTCCTGTCCGTTCGTTGGTGAGCGCCTGCAGTTGGGCGGAAGCGTGTTGCACCGCAGTCGTATAGATATCGCGCTTCGATCGAAAATAGAGATAGAGCGTACCTTTTGCAATTCGGGCCTGCTGGGCCACGTCGTCCATCCGTGTGGCGTCAAAGCCCTTTTTCCCGAAGACCACCATTGCCGCTGCCAGGATCTCGGCCCTCCGGAAGTCGGTAAGTACTTTCTTGCGTGTTGGATTCGTTTTGCGCATTGTTGCCTATTTTATTGAATTGCTCGGCATCTTAAACACCATTGACCGTGCAGTCATTAAAAGATCTTTTGAGTCATCGATCGAGGAGTCGCTTGCCGCGAGCACACCGGCATTTGAGCCGCAGGTAGAGGCGTCTTTCGTACCGCCTCATGCAGCATGTTCCATTTTGCAACGAGTATCGAAAACTCCACAGTCCTTTTACGCCTCCGCAATGCTTCAGCCGCTACACTAGCTATAGATGAAGCATCGCACGATTGAGCATTATGAGCTGGTCCGGCGGCTTGGAGCAGGCGGCAGCGGAGTCGTTTATCTGGCGAACGACACGCTGCTGATGCGGCCGGTCGTTCTCAAGATTCTGAAGCGTGGCGCGCTGACGCTGGAGCAGATGCGCACGACCGTGCTGCGCGAAGCGCGCATGGCATCGGCGATTGAACACCCTAACGTCTGCGCCATCTACGAGGTTGGCGAAGAGGGTGAAGAAGCTTACATCGTGATGCAGTATGTGCCGGGGCAATCCCTGGACAAGATTATTGCCAAAGGGCCTGCGAGCATCCAGCTGGTGCTCTCCGTCGGCATCCAGATTGCGGACGGTCTGAGTGCGGCGCACTCGCTCGGCATCTTTCACCGCGACCTGAAGCCGGCGAATGCGATTCTGACGGACGGCGGACTGGTGAAGATTTTGGATTTCGGCCTCGCGCGGCGATTGAATCCCGACGAAGCCGAGTTCGATCCCTCGAAATCGTCGCGCCGGAAGCCGGGACCGGTCGCGGCAACCTATACAGCACGTGGCGGAACGATCGCTTACATGGCGCCCGAACAGTTTGTGACCGGGCAGAGCAGCGTGCAGAGCGATATCTGGGCGCTCGGAGTGATCCTCTATGAGCTGGTCAGCGGACGTCATCCTTTTGCCCGGCCGGATGCGGACGAGTTTCAAAGTATCCGCGCCATTCAGTTCATCGATCCGCCGTCGCTCAACCAATGCTGTCCCGATGAGCCGCCAGAGCTGAGCTCTGTGATCCTGAGCTGCCTGGAGAAGAATCCAGCCGAACGCTACGCGAGTGCTGCCGAAGTGCGCGAGGCGTTGAAGACGATCATGAAAGCGCTGCAGATCGAGACGGGCATCATTCCCGGCGAGGCTGCGGCGCATCTGCCTGTGTCCGCTCCCGAAGATGAGAAGCGGACAACCGGTCTGCTTTCGATGCTGGCCGAGCGCTTCCGCGAGTCGGCGGATACGCAGGCGAAGCAGAACACGATTGTCGTGCTGCCGTTTAAGAACTTCGGCCCTTCGGAGGTGACGCCACTCTACGGGTTTGCTCTAGCGGATGCGATTGCGGCAAGGATTTCGCGCATGTCGTCGCTCGTAGTGAGGCCGACGAGCGCGCTTATGTATCTTCCTCTGGCGCAGATCGATCCGCTGGAAGTGGGCCAGAAGCTGCTGGTGCGATGGGTGCTGACGGGAAACTTTATCCGTTCGGAAAAAGGCTTTGACCTGAACTGGCAGCTGCTCGATGTGTCCCGGCAAAGCGTGAGCGGCGGCGGCGCCATCAGCGTGCCCTCGTTCGATCTGGTTGCGGTGCAGACGGAGATCTGCAACGAGGTGTTCGCATCGTTGCAGGGAATTGGCCAGCTTACGCAAACCAATGACCGCAGCGGAGCGCCGCGCACCACGCTTACCGAAAAAATATCGGAAGAATATCTGCAGGCGCGCGCGATGCTGTCCTCGTTTATGCAGCGCACCGGCAGCAAGGTAGATCTGGACCGGGCGCGTGAGCTGTTTGACCGCGTCGTCGAGAGCAATCCATCGTTCGCTCCGGCATGGAGCGGCCTTGGGATCACGCATTTGCAATATGTGCGGCACGGATTCGGCGGCCACATGCATGTGATGGCGGCGCGGCGTGCCTTCGATCACGCGCTCGATCTCGATCCGGGCTCTGTCGAAGCGAATCTTTACCGCGTGTACATGCTGCTTTCACGCGGCGAGAAAGAGAGCGCGCGGCATGGCATTGAACACCTGCTGCGCACGGCTTCGAACGACTGGAACGTGCATATGGTCGCGGGCATGACGCTGCGGCTGGACGGCGTGTATGAAGAGGCGCTCGACCAGTTCAACCAGTCGCTCAAGTTGAACCCGTCGAATGCGCCTGTGATCTATAACCATCGTGCGCGCGTGTATCAGTACCAGAACCAGCTGGAACTTGCTGGAGAAGAACTCGAAAAAGGCTTGACGCTTGAGCCCAGGCATCCGCTGCTGCGGACTTCGGTGGCGTATCAGCACATGCGCCAGGGCGATCTGCGGAAGGCCATTGAGACGCTTGAGGAGGTCATCCGCGACGATGACAGCATGCGCATCGCCTATCCCACGCTTGCCATGTGCTATGTGCAGGTAGGCGAACGAGCGCGTGGCAATTCACTGATTACCGAAGACTCGATTGCAGCAGCCGAGGCCGACAGCGAAATGGCTTATCGACTTGCGACTTATTTTGCGGTCGAAGGAGACGAGAGCGAAGCTCTGCACTGGCTGCGGCGCGCCATCTACCTGGGCAATGAGAATTATCCCTGGTTTGCCAAGAATCCGGCGTGGAACCATCTGCATGGGCATACGGATTTCGAGCGGATTCTGGAGGATTTGAAGAAGAGCCACCGGCGGAATCAGAAGACGTGGAAGCGGCTTTTGCAGCAGGTGCCGAAGGTGCCTCAGGAGTGAGTTGCGGATATCGGCCGGTACCTCAGGGGCTAAAGCCCCTCAATCTGATTGAGTTTTTGTGTCGGGGCTGAAGCCCCGACCTACCTCTTCTCAGGCCTCAGCTAGAGCTGGCCTATCCCTATATTGAGGCAATGGCGCTGTATCCGAGCGGTATTGACTCTTCGATATCGTTGAGATTCTTCCTCCCTGCGGTCGTCAGAATGACGACTTTCTAATCCATCATCGATCCCCGCTCCATCATCCGCGAAGATGTTGGTGGTCTTCCAGAAGTTCAGGAGCAAGTCTTTGAGGGCTCCCCGGTTGTGGCTCTTCGGGTGTGAGGGAAGATGCGTGCGATGGCGTTTTGCGCGTATTGGTGGACTTGGCTGAGGGGTAGGGGTGGTTTCGGCGGCAGGAGTAGAGCCTCTGTACTGCTGGGGAAGGTGCGGGAGAGGCGTTTTTCTGATTTCTTTGCTGCGCGATGCGGGACTCGGACGGCGACGGCATGGATTTGCGGAAGAGTGCTGATTGCGCCCGTCTCAGTGCTTTCTGCGCCGGTTTCAGAGCCGTCTGCAGTGAAGGAAGCTGCGCGTTTGGGCTGGCGGCGGAGGTGGGTTTCCTCTTCTTTTGCCTGATCTGTTTCTTGAGCCATTTCTAAAGGCTCGATAGCTTCTAAAGGGTCGATGGCAGCGTCGCAGCTATCGATTTTGCCCTTCTGGGCGTCGAGGGAGTCGTTGTCTTCTTCGTTGTCCTCTTCGTCCTCCATTCGTGCATTGTGCTTTTCTCCGAAGTCGTAGCATTGCAGGCGCACGCCGACGAGGGAGCCATCGGGGTGCTGAAAGGCTTCGCGGACGGAGCGGCTGTTGTGCCCTATCGAGAGTTGTTTGAAGTGATTGGAGGCGACCTGGAGGCCATAGATGAGAATCTGCGCGCGGCGCGGGTCGATGCGGTTGGCGGCGAGGGCAAGGACGACTTCAGAAAGAGCGATACCGATGGCGTCTCCGTCTTCAAGCTGCAGCAGATGATGCGCGACGGTGGAGGGCTGACTGGAGCGCTTCGACGAGCTTTGCCGATTGCGCTTGTTGTGATGGAAGAAGCAGAAGTCCTGTTTGCGCAGCGCGGGCGATTCGCATTTCTTTCCGTTGGGGAAGATATGACGGCATTCGATGTACATGATGGCTCCTGTAGCCCCCCGGGAGGTACTTTTTTGTAAATTCGTCTTTCTACTGATAGTTGGCTGCAATCGACATAGAGGCGGATGGTCTGGCTGGATTTGGGGTAGCAAAGAGAAAGGCCGCTCCGTTGGGCAGGATGACGGCTCTTTGATTGCGTTTGGCGCACACAACGCGTCAAACTCCACTTAGGATGACTCCCTTGGTCGTGAGCCATCCGCTCTATGTCTGTAGTGGGAAAAGAAAAAGCCCGCCTTGTTGGCGGGTTTGCTTTTTTCTCACTGTATTTAGTGTAGCAATTTCGGGGGTAATTTTCTGCCAAGATCGGGGAGGTTTTTTCCGTTTGGAATGTGAGGGTTAGGAGATTTGTTTGTTGGTGGGGGCTTGACAGCTCCTCGCGGGTTAGTCGTGTCTGGCGAATCGATATTGGAGAAAGCCCAGGGCTAAAGCCCCCTAGATTTTCTGCATTTTCACCGGCCTAAAGGCCGGCGCTTCTACCCAAATTCCCGCTCTGGGGCACCCGACATCGCTGATCTCCGGCATCGCTGGAAAAGCAGATCCTTCGCTGCGCTCAGGATGACAGCTCTGGGTTGAGGACAGCTCTGAGTTTAGGATGACAATTCTGTTTTTTCGCTTTTATGGCCTCACTGGGGCTTCTGCAGCTCTTCCATGGAAACGTCTTTGATGTGTGTGCCGAGCCACCATTGGAAGCCGAAGGGGTCTTCGACACCGGCCATGCGGTCGCCGTAGAACTGGTCGGCGGGCTCGCGCAGGCTTTTTGCGCCGGCGGAGAGGGCTTGCTGGTAGACGGCATCGCAGTCTTCGACGTAGAGCATGAGGCTGATGGGTGAGCCTCCGAAATGCTTGGGGCTATGGATTTCTTTCTCCGGATGTTCATCGGCCAGCATGATGACGGAGTCACCAAACAGAATTTCGGCGTGGCCGATGCGGCCGTCGGGCTGGGGCATGCGCATGCGCTCGGTGGCGCCGAAGACCTTCTTGTAGAAGTCGATGGCTTCGGCTGCGCCGCGTATGTACAGGTAGGGTTGGATGCGGTGATAGCCGTCGGGAATGGCTTTGATCGGGGACATAGAGTGGTTCCTCCAAACGCAGATCATTGTCGTTGATTGGGGCGGGGGTGGGATTGTAAAAATTTGACCCTGTCATTCTGAACCTGAATGGAAGTGGAAGGTTCCGGCGATTCCGTCTAGCAGTCATCGCTGGGATTCTTCGTCGCGTTGCTCCTCAGAATGACGGCTGTGGCGCTAGGGAGCGATGATCGGATTGTCAGAATAACGGATCTCATCCAGGCGAACGATGATCGTCAGAATAACGCTGTTCTCCCCGAGACAAGTTCTTTCAACTGCAGGTCCCTCCGCTCCGCTGCGCTACGGTCGGGATGACAAAGTCACGAGGGGATATCTAGACGATGGGAACGTGATTCAGGTGGGGCGTGGCGGCGGCGAGGTAGGCGGAGGGGGTCATGCCGGAGAAGGATTGGAAGTCGTGGATGAAATGGGGCTGGTCGTAGTAGCCGCAATCGAGTGCGACCTGTGCCCAATCGACTTGCCGGGCGCCATGTACCGTGTTGAGGGCCTGCTGGAAGCGGCGCACGCGGCAGAAGGCTTTCGGCGTGAGTCCGACCTGCTGGCGAAAGAGCTCGATGAAACGGCGCGGGCTGAGGCCGATTTTTTCCGTGAGTGCAGCGACGGTGGCGATGTGAGGCGCGCGGCAAACGTGATGGAGCGCATAGGCTACGGCTGGGTGCCACTCCAATGGGCGCGCGAGTTGCGCGAGCAGGTCTTGTTCGAGGATTCGGAACATTGCTGCGATGGAGGCGGCGGAGAGCATGCGCTCGCGGAGCTCGGCGGCTCGTGTGCGCCAGAGATCGTCAAGTGCGATCGATGCATTTTCCATCTCATCGATGGGCGCGCGGAAGAAGGGGAATGCGCCTCCAGGGTTGAACTCGATGCCGACGACACGCTCCTGCTCCGCGGTGTCGATGACGAAGTAATTGGTGCGGGCGCCGGAGACGACGGCGTGTCCGTGGGTGTCGAAGCGGCTTATGTCGTCTGAGTGATAGATGCGAATGGGATCGTCGCGCAGGTTGAAGATGACGGCGGCTTCACCGTTCGGCATGAGGCGTTCATGCGTGTGAGTGCCTGCGGGGATTCCGTCCCAGTACCAGAAGCATTGAACGAACTGCGCTAAGGGTGGAGGCGGTGTATAGCGCAGGGATGGCATGGCGGGAGTTTACTCTTTCCGGGACGCGGAGAAAATCCCCGAGGCCAAAGCCCGTGGAATGCTTTGCCCGATTTCACCGGCCTGAAGGCCGGTGCTTCTACCAAAATGCCAGTGCTTCCTACTCAAGGCCATTGCTTCTGTCCAAATGTAAAGGCCCTCGTTATGCGAGGGCCTTTGTGGTCAATCGATTTTGAACTGCGGAGGTTTAATTGCGGGTTGGCATCAGGTCCATCGGCTCGGTAAGGCTGAAGGTTACGATGGAGCCTTTTGGCACTTCCGCCATTTCAGGGTGCTGCATCATCATATGCACGGTGATGACGCCGGCGCCTACGAGAGAGCCGATCACCGCGCCGTGAACTCCGGCAATCTTTGCACCGACCAAGGCTCCTGTACCTACGCCCGCGCCGTATTCGATAGCGTCTTTCTTCAGGTGCGATGAAGGCTGGATGCCGCCTTCACTGTCTGTCCGCGTGTTGGGAGCTTTTGATTCTATGACCTGTGCGAAAAGGTGGTAGGCGGTGCCATCGGGGAGAATGACGACGTCGGGACGCAGGCGCAGGGTAGACGCTGTTCCGAAGTGATGACCCTGGGTGACGCCGACGACGCGTCCGCGCAGCTCAGAGCCGGCGGGAATGATGACACGGCCGTTCTTATAGACGTCGGTGGCAACCTGCGCCTTGAAGGCGGTGCCCGCATTCGTCTCTTTTGTCGAGAGAGAGTCGAGCAGACGCACGCGGATGTTGGTGCCTTCAGCGAGCTCGTTGTTGGGAGACGGCACGTAGCCGACAATGTCGGAGTCAGGATTGTAGGCGGGGCGCGTTTCGAGCGTCGCGCTGGTTGCTGGCGCGGGTGTGTTCGCGGAAGACGGCAGCGTCGTTACGATGCCTTCGTCAGGATTGCTGGCGGGCGCGGCCGCAGAGGTGGTTGCGGGTGGATTGACGGGCGCTGCGGGTGCGGCGGCAACAACAGGAGACGGCTTGGGTGCGGGAGCCGGATCATCCTGGCTGACGGTGATTGTGTCGTCCGCCGGCGGATTGGAAACACCCGTGTTGGGGCTCTGGGCAGCCTGCTGGGCAAAGCCTGCAGGCACCAGCAGCAATGTGCTGGCAAACGCAATCAGGGCGAGAGAAGTTCCCGTCTTTCTCATAGTCGACTCCATCACTCAAAAAAATCTTCTATAGTTCGGAACCTGTATGTCTTTCTCCCATCGCTTGTTTGGGGTTCGAGAAAGGCATTCGGTCGTCGTCCGCGCTGTTTGCTTTGTAGAGGTAAACCCGGAATGAGCGAAACAGTCGCGTCTTGTTCACTAGACTAGACGAGATAGATGTTGCGCGGCCATAGAGAGATGGCGCGCGAACCACAACAGGCAACAGAAAAAAGTCCTAACGCATCACGAGGATGCGCGCGCGTGACATTCACGGCGCAGATGATGAATCGCTGGTGAATCGTTTGCGGTGCGAGCAGGGATCGCCGCGTCTTTGTTATCCTTTTCATGAACATTCACTGCAGATTTTCCTCAGGAAGGTTATTTCATCGCATGTCGGGCTTTGTAGACACCATAGGCGGCTTTGCCGGTGAGCCGATTCGTGTGGACCGACGTCCTAAACTCAAAGACCGGTTAAGACACCAGATTTCGAGGGACGAAATGACAGAGATTGCAGCAATTCATGCGCGCGAAATTCTTGACTCGCGCGGAAACCCGACGGTAGAAGCCGATGTTGTGCTGGCTGATGGTTCAATGGGGCGGGCTGCGGTACCAAGCGGGGCTTCGACGGGCGAGCACGAGGCGGTAGAACTGCGTGACGGGGACAAGGCTCACTATCTAGGAAAAGGCGTGCTGCAGGCGGTCGAGAACGTGGAGAGCATTCTGGCTCCGGAATTGACTGGTATGGACGCGGCCAACCAGCGGCTGCTGGATGCGACGATGATTTCGCTCGATGGCACGCCGAACAAGAGCCGCCTGGGTGCGAATGCGATTCTGGCTGTTTCGATGGCCGCGGCGCGGGCTTCGGCCACAGCGCTGAAGGTGCCGCTTTATCGCTATCTGGGCGGGGTGAACGCTTCTGTACTGCCGACGCCGATGATGAATATTCTCAACGGCGGCGCGCATGCCGATAACAACGTGGATTTTCAGGAGTTCATGGTGATGCCGGTGGGCGCTGAGCGCTTCTCCGATGCTCTGCGCTGCGGCGCGGAGATCTTCCACACGCTGAAGGGCGTGCTGAAGAAGAAGGGCTACAACACGGCGGTTGGCGATGAGGGTGGATTTGCTCCTTCGCTCAAATCGAATGTGGAAGCGGTCGAGGTGATTCTCGAAGCGATTGAGCTGGCCGGATACAAGGCCGGGGAAGATGTGGCGATTGCGCTCGATCCGGCAGCGAGCGAGTTTTACGACAAGGAATCGGGCAAGTACATCTTCAAGAAATCCGACAAGAGTGAGAAGTCGAGCGAAGAGATGGCGCGCTTCTGGGAGAGCTGGACGCGGCAGTATCCCATCGTCTCGATTGAAGATGGATTGGCGGAGGACGACTGGCAGGGCTGGAAGTATCTGACCGAGCTGGTGGGCGATCATGTGCAGCTGGTGGGCGACGATCTCTTTGTCACAAACACTGAGCGTTTGCAGCGCGGCATTGAAGAGGGCGTTGCGAACTCGATCCTGATCAAGGTGAACCAGATCGGCACGATCAGCGAGACGCTGGAAGCGATTGCGCTGGGCCGCCGCTATGGTTACACATCGATCATCTCGCATCGCAGCGGCGAGACAGAGGATACATTTATTGCCGACTTGGCCGTGGGAACGGGCGTCGGGCAGATCAAGACCGGCTCGGCCTCACGCACCGACCGTATCGCAAAGTACAACCAGCTTCTGCGGATTGAGGAAGAATTGGGACAGGCTGCTGAATTTCTCGGCCTGGAAGCGGTAAACTTTGGCGAGTAAGTAAATCGAGAGCAAAGACGCGCGGACGAAACAGCAATCCGCGCGTTTTTGCTTTGTCATCCATTCAGGAGTGAACTATGAAAATTCTTCAAACGGCTGCATGCACTGTGGTATTTGCTGTTTCAGCATTTGCACAGCAGGCAGCTACACCGGCGACATCCAAACAGGCATCGCCCACGCCTCAACAGCCATCGACCGCTGCTGAGCCAGCCATTAAGCCCCCGACAAATCCGATTACAGCGACACAGATCAAGGAAATGCAGGAGCTTACTGGCGCGCCTGCGATGCAGAAGCGCATCGTTTCCAACGCGATGCAGTTTTACCGCAGTCAATTTCCTCCGTACATCCCTCAGGACGTAGTGGACGATCTCGAGAAAAGCCTGCAGAATGCCGATCTCGAGTCGCATGCCGCAGAGATTTATCCCAAATATCTTTCCACTGAGGATGCAGCCAAGGTCATCGAGTTCTACAAGTCGCCTGCCGGTCAGCATCTGGTAACGGCGCAGCCTTACATGATGACGGAGATGCAGCGCTCTTCCGTGCAGATTGCGCAGCAGACGGCGAAGGACGTGATCGAGCGCCACAAGCCGGAGATCGAAGCGGCGCAGCAGAAATATATGCAGGAGCACCAGCAACAGCAGGTGAAGCCTTCGCTGAACACACAGCCGAGTCCTTCGACGACTACACCTCAGAAACAGTAGTTGCGGGATTTTGGAAAGGCTGTGCCTCAGCGGCTCAAGCCTGATTGATTGATCTCTTTTTTGCGAGGGCTGAAGCCCTCGCCTGCCGGGTGTGTACCTTTACAAAGCTTTGCGGCGATGCCTTGATTGCGGCGCCCAGGCAAAGCGCACCGAAATTTTTGCACGAGAGCCAAACGAGGAGAACGAGTTGTCGATTCACAAAAGGCCGCTGGTCCTTACGATTCTGGATGGATGGGGCTATCGCCCGCAGATTGAAAATAATGCGATTGCCCTGGCTCGCAAGCCGATCTATGACAAACTGCTTGCCGAGTATCCGAATACGCTGCTGCACGCTTCGGATCATTTCGTCGGCCTTCCCGACGGACAGATGGGCAATAGCGAAGTAGGGCACCTGAACATCGGCGCGGGGCGCGTTGTGCAGATGGATATGACGCGCATCGACGCGCTGATCGCCAGCGGCGATTTTTTCACGCACCCGGTGATTGCGGAGGCGATGAAGCGGGCGCGCGATGGAGGGCGGCAGCTCCATCTGTTTGGACTGCTCTCCGATGGCGGCGTGCATTCTCATCAGGCGCATCTCTATGCGCTGCTGAAGGCTGCAAAGCAGCATGGCCTGGAGCAGGTCTTCGTCCATGCGTTCATGGATGGACGCGATACGTCTCCGACCAATGGCGCCGGATACCTGGCGGCTCTCGAACAGAAGATGCGCGAGTACAGCATCGGCAGGATCGCTTCCGTTTCCGGACGCTACTATGCGATGGACCGCGACCGCCGTTGGGAGCGCGAGAAGAAGGCCTTCGACGCGATGGTGACGAGCCGCGCAGAAGGCGGCGCGTATCAGGACCCGGTCGCGCGCGTGAAAGAGCTTTATAACAATGGGATCACGGATGAGTTTATTGTGCCGTTCGTAGTTACAGATGAGCAGGGCCATCCGCATGCCGTGATTCGCGATGAGGATGTCTGCATCATGTTCAATTACCGCGCGGACCGCGCGCGGCAGATCACCCGGGTGCTTGCGCGCAACAGCAATTTCACCAAGGAAGGTGGCCGCGAGCTGATCGATGCAGCGGAGCTGGATGAGGCGATTCCGCGCAGCGAGGTGCCGAAGAACCTGCACTACGTCTGCATGACGCAGTATGACAAGCACTTCACGCTGCCCATGATCATCCTGCCGGAATCGATGGAGAACCTGCTGGCCAATCTGCTGGCGCAGGCGAACCTGCGCAATCTGCGTGTGGCCGAGACGGAGAAGTATGCGCACGTGACGTACTTCTTCAACGGCGGGATTGAGACGCCGTTTCCGGGAGAAGACCGGGTGCTTGTGCCGTCGCAGAAGGTGGCGACGTATGATCTTGCACCGGAGATGAGCGCCGCAGGTATTGCTGACGCGGTGGTGAAGGCAGTCGAAGACACGGCCTTCGATCTGGTTGTCGTGAATTTTGCGAATGCCGATATGGTGGGGCACTCGGGACAACTGGCACCTACGATCAAGGGTGTCGAAACGGTGGATGCTTGCCTGGGGCAGATTTATCAGTCCATTCGCCAGCGGGGTGGATCGCTGCTGATCACTGCGGACCACGGCAATGCTGAGATGATGGTCGATCCGGTGACGGGCGGCCCGCATACGGCGCATACCACCAACCCGGTGCCGTTCATTCTGGTCAGCGAGGATGCGAGGAACTATTCGCTGAATCCAGCGGGCTCGCTGCGCGACATCTCGCCCACGATTCTTGGAATGCTCGGGATCGATCAGCCGAAACAGATGACTGGCGGAGATTTGCGGTTGCGTATCGGTTAGTTTTCTTTCTTTAGACGCGAGAGGGAAGAATCCCAGCGATGTTGTGCTGCATACATCGTTGAGGTTCTTCCCTCTCATTTTTATTCAGTGTCAGGATGAGTCAGGATGACAGGCTTTTGCGGGCCTGGGTTGTTGCTTTCCCACCCTTCGACTTCGCTCAGGGCAGGCTCTTAGCGCCCAAATACAGGGCGCGAAGATGGCGCCCCCCTTTTCGTGCTGCTCGAAGCAAAAGCAAATCCTTCGCTGCGCTCAGGATGACAGCGCACTTCTTAGGTGGCTGCCATCCGGAGTGGTCGCTAGAAGATTTTCTTTTCTTGCGGGTACCAGGTGATCTGGACCTGGGCTGTGGTGTCACTCTGCGGACCGGGCTTGTAGATGGGCGCAACCCAGCGTTCATACTGCACGAAGCCGTTCAGTTCAATGTCCTTATGAATGCGCTTGACGACATTGAACTGATAATCGTTCTGCGTGACGCCACCGGGCAGAAATCCTTTCACAACTCCATGGGAATTGGTAAATGACTGGGGTACCTTGTCTGTGCGGTAGCTGAACTGCATCTGCTCCTGTGGTGACAGATGCCAGGTTAGCCATGCCTGCCCGCCTGTGGATTGACGTCCAAGCCAGCTGCCCATGATGAAGCCTTTATTGGTGTAGCCCTGTTTCTGAATGCTTTCGTTGTAAAGAAAATTGGGACCGCCGGTGCTGACGGTGTCCGTGGTGCCGCCTTCTACGCGCAGGTCGAGCTTATCGAGGCCGGGAAAATGCGATAGATAGATGCCCGGCATATATCCTGAGCGGCGCGGCGCGCTGATGGGGCTCACGTCGTCGTGTGAGAGCGAATCCGTGTAGATGGTGAGCCACTTGCGCATAAATGGCAGGCGATAGGAGAAGTCGAAGGTGCCGAAGCGGGCGCCAGGATCGTCGCGCGACACCTTCTCTGCGCCGGATACGTTTTGAAAGCTGAAGAAGCTCTTCAAGAAGCTATGAATGGTGATAGGGACGTGGTCTCTGCCGCCCCAGATGACGGTCCGCTCGAAACCGAATTCAAGATTTTCGGTTGGTTTGAAGCTGATCTTCTCCGCATGCACCCAGGGCTCGTTGGGGGCGGTGTGGCCCTTGAGGCTGCCGACAAAAAAGTCGTAACGGAATGGTCCTGTCAAGCGTGAAAGCAGGGGAATGCGCAGCGGTTCCGAGCGGTCAATCTGAAATGCGTAGATGTTTTCGGCGTTCGTGCTCCAGGCAAAGCTGCTGCTCTGATTTGGTGCCCACCAGTGATCGTTTTTCCCGAAGGAGATGTCATGTCCGAGAATGTGGTAGGAGATGTTGGCCTCCATCACGCGAAATGTGTCGGTAGAAGCAATCGGGCCGAGCGGAATGGTGGCCTGATTGGGGTTCGTTGCGATCGGGATGCCAAAATCGAGATTTGAGAGATAAGCGAACAACGCAGGCGAGTATCCTGCGGCGCTGGGTGCGTGCTGGTATTCGCCGCGGAAGTACAGGGCGAAGCGTCCGGCTTCACTCCGGGCGCTGAAGCCCGTGTAATTGTTGAATCCCGCCTGGTAGGGGCGTCCGTAGTCATTGACAATGGTTTGGCCGAGATGGAAGCTGTCGCGAAGCGGCGTGTCGGTGATGCCACGGAGTATCGTGTAGGCGCTCTCAAATTCAGCGTGAACGGTGCGGTTCCCAAAATTGTTTTCGAGTCCAGGGGCGACCTCGTGCAGGACGCTGAGATAGATATCCCGCGCCTCCTGATTGTTGTTGTCCGCATCGATGTTGTCTGCAGTGTGCTGCAACATGTGCAGAATGCTCAGCCGCGTCCAGGGGCGCAAGCCGAGAAATGCGGTATCCAGATACCCCAGGCCCTGCAGGCGGCTCAGCGCGGGATAGACCCAGCTATCCATAGGGATATATGTGGAACCGAGGGTACTGATGTTGGTGATCGGCGCTGCCGGCTTGTAGTTCGGCGGGATGGGTTGCTGCGGTGTTCCGCCGTCGACCGCGGTGTCAGCGGCGATCTTCTGGTCGATATGTTCCTGAGACAGTGCGGATTGCAGCGGAAAACTAAGTGCCGAAAAAAAACAGGTCAAAGCAATGAATTTTCGGGGAAGCAATTTCGGGACAAATCTCACTCACACCTCGAACAGTTTGGGTATCGATCCTTTTCCGCAGAGAACTCAAATTGCGGAGGAGCGGAGTTATCTATGGTAACGGCTGCAACTTAAGGCTAGATGAAGCGACCCATGATGACAAGCGCCGTTCGTGGAGTTGAATGCAAAGAGATACTGTCAGATTACAAAAAGTAAGGACAAAACATCTCGAACAGACGGGTTGAGACGTTGATTTCTACATGGGCGATCTTTATAGGAGAAAGAGATGTGGGATCGAATCTGCAGGCTTTTTGCTGGCTGCTGTTTTTCCGGCGGTTTTGATTGCCTGCTTTATTTCCGTCTCAAATGTATGAATGATGCGCTGTTTCTTATCATTCATGGATAGACCTTTCAGCGATAAATAGTTTTCCATGCTGCGCAGCGGATCCTGGCTCCTGCCGGTGGATTCCTTTACAGAAAAGGCTCTGCAGGCAATGATGCTTGGACCACCGCCCTTCCGGGCGCGAAGGATACATTCGTGCGCTACGCGATAGACGGCGACCACGTCGCTGCCGTCAACCGGGATGACGGGGAAGCTGTAGGCCTCGGCGGAGATGTTCTCAGAGCCGTCGTCGATGTCGACATACACGATGGGCAACTTATGGGCGTCGGCGAACAACAGCGCTTCGTGTCCGGTCGGAGACTGCCCGGGATGTTGCGAAAGAAAGGCGAGGGTGACGTTGCCGGTTTTTGCTGTGCCGCGTGCCAGGGCTACGCCGGTGGCAAGGGAGCTTTGCGCGCCAGTGGCTGCACTGGTTGCGGCTTTCCGCTTCGGCGTGCCGTTCTTGGCCTGAAGTTGAGCAAAAAGCGAGCTGAGCGATGCGCCTTTCAGGAAGGCGGCTACGGCAGCATTTGCCGGGAAGACGAGAGCGTCGTCAGGCTGCAGATCGATGGTTGCGCCGACTACGGCAGCTTCTTTTCCTTTGAGAGCGAGGCGGCCGCGGAGGTCTCTGGCATGCGCTTCCAGGATGCGGCATTTGAGCATCGCGGAGTACATCTGCTGCAATTTTTCGTTGCTGATGAGAGACGGTGCGGTCTCTGGAATGGTCTTCTTCGTCTGTTTCGTTGCCATGTCTTCGGCCAATTGTAGCGCAAGAAAAGAAATGTGCTTGAAGATCGGGCTTCCACGTATTTCTTCAGAAAGCAATACCGGGAAAGAAGTAGTTTTCAACAGAAATGTGAAAAAGTCTGTGCAAGACCGGGTCCTGGAAAAACAAAATGCAACAATGACGCGGGTTTTAGCTCTCTGCACACTTTGTGTGGCAGTGCCGCTTTTGTGCGACACTGCTCTGGTTCTATGGAGTCCCCGGCTTGCTGATCATTCGTACAACAAGTAGAAAAGCAGATCCTTCGCTCCGCTCAGGATGACAACCCAATAAGGGTTGCTGTATATCCGTACTGCCTAGGTGGAATAGTCGGCGTTGATGGTCACGTATTCGGCGGTCAGGTCGGTTGTCCAGAAGCGGCAGGCACCGGCGCCGATGCCGAGATCCATGCGCACGGTGAATTCGCGCTGCTTGAGGTACGTATGCGCTGCTGCTTCGTCGAAGTTGGCAACGCGGCCGCCATTGATGCAAATCTGCTGCTCGCCAAACCAGATGCTGATTCGATCGGGATCGATGGCGACGCCGGAATAGCCGGCGGCGGCCATGAGGCGGCCCCAGTTGGGATCGGACCCGGCCCATGCTGTTTTTACGAGCGGCGAGTGGGCGATGGCCTTCGCTACCGTTAGCGCATCGCGGTCCGATGGAGCGCCCTCGATCTGCAACTCGACGACGTGCGTCACGCCTTCACCGTCGTCCACGATTTGCTTGGCGAGCGATGTGCAGACTTTGGCGAGCGACGCGGAGAATGCCGGGTCGTCGGCGGTGACGGTGGCGCCGCTTGCTCCGGAGGCCAGGAGCAGGACGGTGTCGTTGGTGGAGGTGTCGCCGTCGATCGAAATGCGATTGAAGCTGACTTCGACACTTTGCTGCAACATCTTGTCGAGCGCAGAGGGCGCGATGGCGGCGTCGGTGAAGATGTAGACCAGCATGGTGGCATGCGGCACTAGCTGCGGGTGGATCATGCCGGCGCCCTTGCAGACGCCAGCGATGCGCACGGTCTTGCCGTCGACGCGCAACGACGCGTACGCAGTCTTAGGCCTTGTGTCCGTGGTCATGATGGCGCGCGCAAATTGCGCGAAGTGGCGCGGCGCCGATCCCAGAGACTCGGCCACCTGGGGCAGCGCGGCAATCGGTTTTTCCGCGGGCAAGGGAACGCCGATGATGCCGGTGGATGAGGGAAAGACCTCGTGCCCTGCGCATTCAAAGGTCTCGGCTGCGGCTGCGCAGACGCGTTCGCAGGCTTCGATTCCGATCTGACCGGTCGCGCAGTTGGCATTGCCCGCGTTGACGACGACCGCGCGCACATGTCCTGCGCTTCGCGCCATATGCCTTCGGCCGACGATGATGGGCGCGGCGACGATGCGGTTGCTGGTAAACATGGCGGCGGCGCTGGCTGGGGTGTCGGCTACGGCGACGGCGAAGTCGGATTTGCCGCTGGGCTTGATTCCAGCCTTTACGGCAGCAAAGCGAAAGCCAAGGGGCAGTGCTTCAGAGATGGCGAGGGATGAATCGTTCATTGTTGATATTACTCTAAACAAGATACCAATTAAGAAGGGATAAAGATTGTCACTCGAGGCTTCAGCAGAATTTTTGCGCATGCAGCAGGTCAGCGTTGCGCGGGGCGATACGGTTGTGCTGCACAACATCAACCTGACGATTGCGAGCGGTGAGCATGTCGCCATCCTTGGCCCCAACGGATGCGGCAAGTCGACGCTGATCAAGACGATTACGTGCGAGTGCTACCCGATCTTCACTCCGGAGATGCATTGCACTCTGCTGGGGCGCGAGCGCTGGGATGTTTCGCAGCTGCGCAAATACCTGGGGGTAGTGTCGGCTGATTTGCCGGGCGAGCGGACGCCCGTCTCAAAAGGCCGTGATGTGGTGGTCGCCGGCTTCTTTTCGGCGTCGACGATCTGGCCCAATCTGCATATCACGGACGAAATGCGGGAGCGCGCCGAGGAAGCGATGGCTTTAATGGAGGCTACGCATCTGGCCAACAAGCTGGTCGGGGAGATGTCTGCCGGGGAGCAGCGCCGCATCATGATTGCGCGCGCCCTTGTCCACAAGCCGTCCATGCTGCTGCTCGATGAGCCATCGAATGCGCTGGATATTGCCGCGCAGCGGGAGCTGCGCGACGCTCTGCGCGTGGTCGCGCAGCAGGGGACAGGGATCATTATGGTGACGCATCATCTGGCTGACATTTTGCCTGAGATCCACCGCGTCATCATGATGCGATCCGGGCGCATTGTTGCGGATGGGCCGAGGCACGAGCTGATTACGGCGGCGCAGCTAAGGCAATTGTTCGGCGTAGAGGTGACGCTGACCGAACGCGATGGGTATTGGCACAGCTGGTAGGACACGAGGCTCATTTCCTGCGTTCTGTGAAGAGACTGGGCCAACTCGGCGTCGATCTTGCCGGCTTATTTTGCGAGGGCTGAAGAGAGTGCGTGAGAAGATTGATGTTTTCCGCGCCTCTCGACAGTTTATAAAGATTCTCAGGAGTCTTACTCGTTGGCCACAACGCAGGAAGTTACACAACAAACGCCTGATCTGCCGCGCGTCCTAGGCACGTCGCACGCCACCGCCATCGTAGTCGGGACCATCATCGGCAGCGGCATTTTTCTTGTGCCGCACGAGATGATGGGCGCGGTCGGCAATTCCGGCCTTGTCTATCTTGCCTGGATCGTGGGCGGTCTGCTCTCGCTCTTTGGCGCGATGACCTACGCCGAGCTGGGCGCGATGATGCCTTACGCCGGCGGCGAGTATGTGTACATTCGCAAAGCGTACGGGGACCTGCCGGCATTCCTTTACATGTGGACATGGTTTGCCGTGGCCAAGCCCGCGTCCATTGCCAGCGTGACCAGCGGTCTCGCGCGCACGCTCGCCATCTTCGGAGTGTTTGCGTGGCTGGAACAGCCCGTCTTTCACGGATCGACCGTCCTCTACTGGTCGCAGCTCTTCGCCATCGCTGCAACCTGGCTCATTACGGGACTCAACTACCTCGGCATCAAGAAGGCAGGGGACTTTCAGTTGTTCTTTACGTGGCTGAAGGGCGTGTTGATCGTCATCATTGCCGTCTTCTGCTTTACCTCGCACACCGGTTCGCTCAAGAACTTCAACACGTCGTTTACCGGCTCGCAGGGCGGATTCGGCGGCTTCATGGTGGCCATGATTGCCGTGCTGTGGGCCTATGACGGCTGGAACGATCTCACCATGGTCGCGGGCGAGGTGAAGCGTCCGGAGCGCAGTCTGCCCATTGCGCTCATCGCCGGACTGTTCATCGTGGGGGCGCTCTATATGGCGACGAACGCTGCCATCCAGTACATTCTGCCTGCGGCGCAGATCGCCGCCTCGCCGCGCCCTGCGGTGGCGGCCATGGCCGTCGTCTCCGGGCATGCCGGAGCGGTGCTGGTTTCAGCCGCCATGGCGTTGAGCATATTTGTCACTCTCAACGGCACAATTATGTCGGGTGCGCGCATCCCCTTCGCCGCCGCTCGCGACCGGCTCTTCTTTCAAAAGATGGCGTATATCCATCCGCGCTTTCAGAGCCCGTCCACATCCCTGGTTGTTCAAGCCGTGCTCAGCACGCTGCTGCTGCTTGTCGTGGGACGCTTCCAGCAGCTCTTTGAGCTGGCCATCTTCGCCGAATGGCTCTTCTACATGATCACGGCGACGACGATCTTCGTGTATCGCAAGCGGCAGCCCGATACGCCGCGTCCCTACCGCGTGTGGGGATATCCGGTGCTTCCGGCGCTCTTCGTGCTTGCTTCTGCCGTGCTGCTTTATTTCTCGTATGCGGAGAATCTGCGCAACTCGCTGATCGGCACGGGTATTATTCTCGCCGGGATTCCGTTGTTTCTCGTGATTCGGCGGAAGTACGGGACGGCGAGTTTGTCATCGTGAGTGCACGCAGCCTGTGCTGAGTGTACGAAAAGCAGATCCTTCGCTGCGCTCAGGATGACAGCGTTGAGGATGACAGGGAGCCTGAGGAGGACGGAGTGGCTGCGGATGACAGCGCGGTTGCGGACGAGTCCGTGTGGCTCAGGATGACAATTCTCTACACGGTTAAAACGGCCACTAATTCCGCCGCCGTGCTACTTCCTCATACACCTTGATGTACTCTTCGGCCGGCTTGGTCCAGGAAAAATCCTGCGCCATGCCATTGCGCATCAGTGTGTGCCACGCATCCTTGTCGTGGAAGACGGCGAGCGCGTGCTGTACGGTTTTCAGATAATCGTCGGCCTCATAGCCGTAGAATTTAAAGCCGGTTCCGGTGCGAGTCTCCGGATTCCATTCCTCGACGGTGTCGACAAGTCCGCCGGTGGCGCGGACGACCGGCACAGTCCCATATTTCAGGCTGTAGATCTGGTTGAGGCCGCAGGGCTCATAGCGCGAGGGCATCAGGTAGATATCGGAACCGGCCTCGACCTTATGTGCCAGCGTTTCGTCGTAGGTGACGCGGACGGACATCTTGTGCGAAAACCGGTCATGCAGCGACTTGAAGAGGTTTTCGTAATAGGCTTCGCCGGTTCCAAGCACGACCAGGAAGATGTTCTCAAAGGTCAGGCGTTCGACGATCTGCGCGGTAAGATCAAATCCCTTTTGCGTTACAAAACGCGAGAGGATACCCAGCACGGCGGTGTCTTCCCCCACATGGGGAGCGCCGAAGGCATGGAGCAGGTCGCGTCTGCATTCAGCTTTTCCGCTCAGGTCTTTGGGAGAGAAATGCGCGGCGATTTTGCCGTCGGTTTCCGGATTCCACTTGGCGTAATCCACTCCATTCAGGATGCCGTACAGGTCGGCGGCACGCTTCTGCAGCGAGTCTTCCATCCCGTTGCCGAACTCCGGTGTCTGAATTTCTTTGGCATAGGTAGGGCTAACGGCAGTTAGCGCATCGGAGTAAACAATACCGCCCTTCAGGAAGTTAAAGGTGTTGTAGAACTCGAGCTTGTCGACGGTAAAAATATCCCACGGCAGCAGCAGGTTCTCAGTGGTCGCGGGCGGAAACCAGCCCTGATATCCGGCATTGTGGATGGTAAGGACAGTGCCCGCATTGCGTAGGGCCGAGTCGAAATAATATACCGTGCGCAGATAGACGGAGAGCATGGCCGCCTGCCAGTCGTGCGCATGGAAGAGGTCGGGCACGCCAAGCTGCTTGCTCGCTTCGAGCACGGCGCGGCAGAAGAGGCCGAAGCGCTCCCAGTTATCGGTATACTCGCCGGTCTGCGGGCCATAGGGCTCTTCGCGATCGAAGAGCTCCGGGCAGTCGATGAAATAGTACTGCACGCCATCGCGCTTGCCGCCGTCGACCACCGTGACAAAGCGGTTGTAATACGCAAAAGGAATCGTGATGCTGGGAATGGCGATCTTCTTTTCCTTCACATGGCTCTGCACCTGGCGATAATAAGGCACATACACTGTCACCTGGTGACCATGCTTGGCGATTTCCCGTGGAAGCTCGCCGATGACATCGGCAAGGCCGCCGGTTTTAACAAAAGGCGCGCATTCTGACGCGACGAAAACAATGTGCATGTACGACCGCTCCCGTTTTGTTCGTATGATGAAGGCTGCTGTTCATGCAAGTGCGTGATGCATGGATAGTGTGAGCCTGCTCAGGATAACAACTTATTTAAGATGCCGCAGAAAGCAAAATTGGGTCAGAACTTTCTTGCCGACCACAACGCTCGCGTTCGCATCGTCGAGGCATTAGGCGATATTTCGGGGAAGACGGTGGTTGAAATCGGTCCCGGCAAGGCGGCGATCACCGAGCTGCTTGCGCAGAAAACCTCCAGACTGATTGCGGTCGAGCTGGACCGCGAACTGGCAGCCAGCCTGCGGCAACGATTTGCGGAAAGACCGGTCCGCGTGATCGAGCAGGACATTCTGACTGTCGATCTCGATTCGCTTCGCAACCACGATGAAAAGTTGCTTCGCGCTGGCGATGAAAAGCTGATGGTCGTCGGCAATCTTCCTTACTACATTACGTCGGATATTCTGCTGCATCTCTTTCGCTATCACGATGCAATTTCCCGCGCGGTGGTCATGATGCAGCGTGAGGTTGCTGACCGCGTCTCGGCTGCGCCGGGAAGCAGCGATTATGGAGTGCTCTCGGCGACGACGCAACTCTATGCCCGCGTAGAAAACCTGATGACGCTTCCGCCGGAAGCTTTTTCGCCTCCGCCACAGGTTTACTCGAGCGTCTTGCGGCTGACGTTTGCTCCGCGCTTTGAGGATCTGGGTGTCGATGCCGAGGGCTTCATCGCATTTCTGCGACAGTGCTTCGCGCAAAAGCGCAAGACGATGCAGAACAATCTGCGCGCTGCGGGGTATGAGGCTGCCGTTGTCAGCCAGGCCGCGGAGCGTGCCGGAGTTTCGTTGCAGGCGCGTGCTGAAGCGCTGCCACTCGAAGAGTCGGCGAGGCTCTATCGTGCGCTGCACGGCCGTTGAAAGCCAGGCGCTTCGATGGGGTACCCGGCACAAATATCTTTCTGAGCGTAGTGGAGAATCAAAGCGATTTCGATTCCGCCACCTATCGTTGGGATTCTTCCTCCCGATGGTCGTCAGAATGACGGCGCTCTCACTGCGACAACCGTAAAACTGCCGAGTCGTCCACAGAAACCAAAGGCTGCCGCATAGCGGCAGCCTTTGATCGACTCAGTGAGGACGCGAACCGCCTCCCGATGGCGCCGCAGCCGCAGGCGGAGGCGACGACATATGTGGAGCTGACGGTATCGACGACGGAGCCGAGTAGTGCGGCGCACCTCCAGAAGGCATCGCGCCGCTGCTGGGAGCGGGATGGTAGGCCGGTGGCGGTGCATAGTGCGGAGGCGGCGCCACCGTATTCCTGGGGAACGCAGGCGCCATGGTATTGCGGGGCTCATCTGGTGGCAGATACGTTGTGCGGCCACCTCCCGCCGGTATCACGCCGAACCGGGCGCCAGACTGTGCCGTCGGTACATAACCCGACGCGACCGAGAAGCTCTCCCCCAGCGGTCCGGTCACGCGTGGACGAATCGATGACTCAATCGGATGGAGCGTCTTGCCCTCGAATTCAATTGGCGTAGCCACCGGCCTGTTCCCGTCTACCGGGCGGAACTGGAAAGTGCCAGGATTGCGGTTGACGGCAATCAAGGCGTGCTGCGGAGGCATGTGCACAGGACCGCGTACAGGCGTAATCGGGCGCGTAGGAGGTCTGTAGTTTGGCGGGCAACGCCAGACCGTGGTTACCGGATACCAGCCGCTGCCATACGCTCCCCAGCCGCAGTTCCCGGGAAACCACATCCAACCCGGCCCATTGAACCAATTCCAGGCGCCGCAGTGATACGGCCACCAGCCCCAGGGGTTTCCGGAGATAAACGTATAACCATAAGCCGGATAATAGCCCCAGTATCCCGAGCCGAATGGGTCCCAGCCCGCGCCGACGCCTGCAGGCGTCCAGCCCATACCGTAGCCGGGCATGTCATACCAGTTGCCGTAATAATCGAGATCGCTCCAGCCGGGGTCGTTCGGGCTTCCGGTCAAGGCGCGCGCCATGGTTGCTTTTGAGCCCATCTGCGCAAGAGTCTGGTCGCGATCGGAGTTCCACTGGTCCCAGGAATCGGCGGTGATGTTCTGGGCTACGTCGTAGCTTGATCCATCGTTCAGATCGAGCGTGGCCGTCTGGCTGGTGAGAACGTCGAGACCGCCATCGTTCGTCGTATCGATGTGAACCGCACCGCGCATGACCGCGACCTGCGCGGGATTTTGATCGACACCAACGCGGAAGATGCTGCTCTTGGTCGCCGATAACGTGTAGGGTCCAAACTGGACGGAATATTTGCCGCCGCGATTATTGAGCTCGTAATAGGTCAGCCCGGCATCAGCCCGGAGCTGTGTGACGGTGTCGCCGGAGCTGGTGCGTTGCAGCTGGTTGAAGCTGATAGCGCTGTTCGGCGTTTCACGGGCGACGCTGCCGTCTTCAAACTGCACTTCCACGCGGCCATCGTCGCCGGTTTTGATGTGCATGCCCTCGGTGACCGGCATATTCGCGTGCACCTGGTCGAAGACGACGCCGCTGCTGTCGAGCAGCTGGACGGTGCCTTCCACATGACTGATACGCACGGCGCGGACATTGTTGTTGTCGTTGTTGTTCTGGGCGAAAATAAACGAAGTTGCAGCCAAAGCAAAGAGAAACTGAAAAATAAGGTTGCGCGACCAACGATGATGCCGCCAATCTGACAGGTGTCGCATGCGACACCTCCTTCCGGGCCCTGCTCACTCCCCGCCAACTATTAGAACACCGAATATTCCGTCAGGCTTCATCATTTGTCATCCGACTGTAACCAGTCTTAGACGGGATGAAAAACGGCAAAGTTGCAATCTTTTTTAGCTCGGTTTGGCGTCTTTTCCCAGAAGCTGGCGCGCCCGGTTGCGTGCCCGTTCCATCACCTTCTCATCTGCGGCAATGGCCTCGAGCTGTGGGGCAATGTTCTGGATCTGCTGCGCGCGGCCTGACTTGGCCGCATCCTGCAGCTCCTCGAGCTCAGCATCGAGGCTCAGGCGACTGTGCTCATGCTCCACCGCGAGCCGGCGGCCCTCTTCGAGGGTGAAGGCTACCGCGATCAGGTCATCGCTCACCTTCATCAGTTGCTGGTCTCGCGACCAGTTAAAGGTACAGGAGCCGTTGCCATCGGGGCCGGTGTACTGGAGCGCCTTCTTGCCTGTGAAGGCGACCTTCACCTTGGTGGTTTCGCAAGCCACATTGAAAAAATTATGCGAGCGCGCGGTTTTGAAGAGCACGCTGCGCAGAGGCTCGTCGATCGTGATGGCGGCTTCGATCGGCTGTGCAGTAATCCCTTCAGCATCGGGAGCGGCGGCGTTGCCCGGCTCGGAGCGAAAATGACCGCTTCCATCCTCGTTAATGTCGATGGAGTAGTTGGCCGGCTGCAGCTTGGGGTTTTCGAAGATAAAGCGGATGCGCGCTGGTGTGCTGCTTTGTGCCCCGGCGATGAAGACGCTTCCAGTAGAGATACAGAAAAAGCCTACGCCATACAGAACTTTCTTCATCATCTATCGATTCGCCCTCTGCAAGGTAAGTGTTTGCGCGGTGTGGATGTGGCAAATCGCAATGGCCAGAGCATCGGCTGCGTCGGCCGGCTCAGGCGTCGTGGCCAGTTGCAGCAATCGAGCCACCATGAACTGCACCTGTTCCTTTTGAGCCAGACCGTATCCAACCACGGTTGATTTGATGGTGAGGGGTGCGTATTCGGCTACAGAAAGATTTGCGGTGGCCGCAGCCAGCAGCGCCACGCCGCGCACCTGTCCCAATTTCAGAGCCGATTTCGCGTTGACGGAGTAGAAAACCTCTTCAATCGCCACGACATCGGGCTGGTGAAGGGCCAATAGCGTGTTCAGCTCTGCATATAACAGCCCAAGCCGCTGCGAGAGTGTTTCCTTCTTCGGCAGCCGGATGCCACCGCACCCCAGCGAGACAAGATGCGGCTCGCGCTGCGCATCGTCCCACTCGACGACACCGTAGCCCGTGCACTCCGTTCCGCAGTCAATGCCGAAAACTCGCATTGAGGTTGAGTGTAGCTGATGCGGTCTGAGGGAAGACAGTATTGGGCCCAGGGGCAGGATGACAGTTTCGTTGTTGCGTTATCCGCGACCTATCGCGAAATCCCCTCAAGCGGAGAACTAGCCGTTGCGTACAACTTGCGCGGCATGCGGCCCGCAAGATAGGCCTGGCGTCCGGCCAGCACGGCGTGCTGCATCGCCTCGGCCATGAGAATCGGATTCGCAGCTCCGGCGATTGCGGTGTTCATGAGCACGCCGTCCGCGCCCAGCTCCAGCGCCAGAGCAGCATCGGAGGCCGTGCCTACGCCCGCATCGACGATCAGCGGGACTTCTGTAATCATTTCGCGGAGGATGCTCAGTGTCGCCCGGTTCTGGATGCCGAGGCCGCTGCCGATGGGAGCTGCCAGCGGCATGACAGCTGCCGCTCCCGCATCAATGAGGCGTCTTGCAAAGACAATGTCATCAGAAGTATACGGAAGAACGGTAAAGCCTTCCTTTACTAATGTACGGGTCGCTTCGAGCGTCGCCTGCACATCTGGATAGAGCGTCGCCTGGTCGCCGATGACTTCGATCTTGACCCAGTCCGAGATTCCCACTTCACGCCCAAGGCGCGCTGCGCGAATGGCCTCCTCGGCGGTGTAACAGCCAGCCGTATTCGGAAGGAGGAAATACCGCTGCGGATCGATGTAGTCGAGCAGCGACTCCTTGGAGCGGTCGAGATTGACCCGGCGCACGGCAACGGTAACCATCTCCGCGCCGGAGGCTTCAATGGCGGCCTGCGTCTCTGGGCCGTCCTTGTACTTGCCTGTACCAACAATGAGTCGCGATTGAAAAGCTTTTCCGGCGATGACGAGGGGTTCCATGGATTTATTGTAAAGCGAGTTTTCCCGCTTACCAGATGGTATGCACCGCTTTCGATTGACGGATTCGCTGGTCTGCAGTAATCAACGGAATCCCTTCGATCAATGCCGTTGCCCCAATCACCCTGTCGATGGGGTCGCTGGGATAGGAAGAAGGCATCTGTGCCGCTTTGATCGCTATGGGTATCGTCATCGGTTTTACAACGAAAAGCGATTCTATGTTCTCGAGAAAAACCTCGAGAGGATCGATGATCTGTACACGACCACGGACAACTCCCCGGGCAATTTCATAAAGAGTGTCCCAGCATATTGCCAGACCCGAGCCTTCCTGCCTTGCCTTCTCGATAGCTTTAGATGCGGGACGCGATATATGTTCAGGCTCAAGGGCCAGCCAGATCACAACATGCGTGTCGAGAAGAATCACTCGGCGTCCCAATCTTCAGGCGGGAAAACAGGTTCAATGATGTCTCCGACGATCTTTCCTCGTCCTTGCATAAATCCAAAGATGGAATCTTTTTCCTGCGGAATGGGTACGAGCTTCGCCATCGGTTTTCCGTGTTTGGTGATCACGACTGTTTCGTGCTTGGCGTTTACTTCGTCGATCACGGCAAGGCAATGTGTCTTAAACTGTCCTGCTGGCATTGTCTTCATCGCTCAAACTCCGACTATGGTCATCATACCATAGTCATATTTTAATTCATGCAGACGTACAAAGGCCCGCTGCCAGAATTGGCAAAGCGGGCCTTTGATACCGGTGATCTGTTGTGATTGACCTGAGGCACCCTTCGATCTGTGAGTGGGCCTCGGCGAATGGGGTTGCGGATCGCCAGGACTAGAGCAAAGGGTGCTCTAAGCCTCAGTCACCTCACGTAGGATCGTGCTACTACTACCGTCAGAATTTTTCATTAGCTGGATCAACCTCCTTTCCCGTGTAAAAAAAGATTACGCCTGACTGGCAGGCTGAATCAAGGGCACGAGCAGCGTGGCTCTGTGGATACGTCCGCTCTCCTGGAAGTTGTGATTCTGACTAGTGCCTAGTAGTAATGCTTGAGTTCTGTCCAGTCTGTCTGATAGGTCGTCTTTCTGCCGTGACATACATAGATGGGACCGTGTTCCCAGGGCATGGCATAGGGATGATTGCGCTCGCCGACGACGGTGCAGGAGTCGTAATACGGCTTCATTTCATCAGGCGACGCGCCGTCGATGATAATCATCTCCTCGCCGGTGTAGCCGCGCGGACCCCAGATCCAGTAGTTCTGATGGCCGCTGATGGCGGTAGGTAGACCGTAAGGCTTGCCAAGGATATTGATGGCGCTGGCCTCGCCGTAATTTCCGGCGAAGATGCCGGTGACGGCGCGCTCCTGCGGCGGCAGCGCGTTATAGATTGCGGCGACTTGCCCGACGAGATCATGCCAGCCGAAGCGGTCGGCGTAGAACTGCGGCAACGGAGTGGCGCCGTGGTTTTCTGAGTCCTTGGGAGTGAAGTGGAGTTTCTTTGCATAGGCAAGCCACTGCTGCGGCGGAAAGACTGGAACGGAGAACGGGAGAAAGACGACGATGCCTGCAATCAGAATGACCGCGTAGACACCGAGGCGGATGTTGCGCCATTTTTTTGTGCCCACCCACGCTGCCAATGCGACGCCCCCGGCGGCAAAGAAGACGGGATAGGCGGGGGCCAGGTAATAGTCTTCTGCGTGCATCGCCATCATCAAGGCGAGAAAGAGCAGGTAAAAGACGCCGAGGAAACGAAAGCTGCGAGCGGCTTTCGAAAAGAGGAGCCAGAGAACGCCCGTCGCCCATAACAGGATGGTGGTCGGAGTCAGCGTCAAGATCTGGGCGAGGAAGAATGGACCGGGAGACAACTTTACGTCCTTGTCGCTCTTCTGGACATCGCGCAGCCATTCAAGCGTAGGGAAGTGATAGTGCACCTGCCAGAGAAGATTCGGGAGGGCGACTACCACGATCAGCAGCACGGAGACGGCGAACCAGCGGTTGGCGAGGATGCGGCGCTGCGGTGTTAACAGCAGGGCTACGAGCATGGCGACGAGAAAGAAGAGGACGGAATCTTTGTTCTCGAATGCCAGGCCGGCGCTGAGGCCGAGCACGATCCACCAGTTGCGGATTTCGGATGGCGAGTCTGAACTCACGATGCGGATGAGTGCGAGCGCGCAGAGCATCCAGAAGACTGGGTCAAAGGAGTTCATCGAGAGATAGCTGTCGATGCCGAGATAGACGCCTGCGGCAGTGACTCCGAGCATGGCAAGCGCGGCGGCTTTGCGGCCTCCGCCGAGCGCCCAGACGAGCAGTCCGGTGAGGAAGACCTTTGCGGCGCCGGCGAGGCCGGAGATGAGCCGCAGCGTCCACATCGTGTTATGTCCGAAGAGGATTTCTGTCAGCCGTGCCTGCAGGGCGACGAGCGGTGGCTGGTCCACATAGCCGAAGGCCAGGTGCTGGCCGCAGACGAGGTAATACAGCTCGTCGCGAAAGATGCCGTAGCCTGCGTGCTGCGCGAGGATGTTGCCGATGATCTGGATGGCGAGCTTGAGGGCGGCAAAGAGGAAAGATAGCCAGAGGATCGGGCGCAGGTCTGTCTGTCGGGCTTTGGGCTGTGTGAGTTCCATGCGTTTGCTTGTGCGTATACAGGATGCACTACGCAGGGGAGCGCGGAAAGTTCAAAATGCCAGAGCGTATCTTCCGAGGCTCTCGTGTCCCGGAAAAAAGCAGATCCTTCGCTCCGCTCAGGATGACAACTTTCTCGCGGACAACTCTTCTTTATGCAGGACGACAAATTTTCTTCATGCTGGGTATGGAAAAACCTCGCTTACGAAAGGTCGTTGTTGAGAATGGGCAGAGGGTTGGTATTTGCGGTTGGCTCGGCGTGGAAGTAGGCGTAAATTTCTTCCGCGGTTTTGCGGGATACGACGGCCGTCAGTGCTTCGAGGCCGGCGCTCTGCACGCTGCGCAGGCTGCCGAAGTGTTCGAGCAGGCGAGTGCGGGTGCGTGCGCCTACGCCGGGGATGGAGAGCAGCTCGGAGTCGCGGTCGCGCATCTCGCGGCGCTTGCGGTGATAGCTGATGGCGAAGCGGTGCGACTCGTCGCGAATGCGCTGCACGAGGTGCAACACGGGTGAGCGGCGGTCGAGCACGATGGGGTCGTTTTCCTGACCGTAGAGGTAGATAATCTCTTCGCGCTTGGCGATGGACGCCAGGGGCTGGCTGGTAAAGCCCAGCTCCTCTAAAGACGCTGCGGCCGCGTGCAGCTGGCCGAGCCCGCCGTCGATGAGGATGAGGCTCGGCATGGGTTTGTTCTCTTCAGCAATGCGCTTGTAGCGGCGTGTGACCACTTCGCGCATGGAGGCGAAGTCGTCGACGCCCTCGACGGTCTTGATCTGAAATTTACGGTAGTCGGATTTCTTCATCGCGCCGTCTTCCCAGACGACCATGGAGGCGACGGTCTCCGCGCCCTGGATGTGCGAGATGTCGAAGCACTCGATGCGGCGGGGCAGCTCGGGCAGGACCAGTACATCCTGCAGGGTCTCCTGAATGGCCTTCTGGCTGGGCTGCAGCACGCGGAAGCGCTGGTCGAAGCTCTGCTTCGCGTTCTGTCCGGCGAGATCGACGAGCGAACGCTTATCGCCGCGCTGCGGCACGCTGAGTTCGATGCGGCGGCCGGTCTGCTGGCTGAGCAGATCGGTGAGCGCTGGGCGGTCGGCGAAATCGACGGGTACATAGATGGCGCGAGGAACGTATGGCTGATCGATGTAAAGCTGCTTGAGCAGGGCAGAGAAAAAGGCGCCTGCCTCGAAAGTGCCAGCCGCGGTCGACGGCTGCTTCTCAGAATTTTCGTCTTCTGTTTCTAGCAGCTCGGGCAAGTCTTCCCAGAAAAATTCTCGGCGGTCGACGATTTTTCCGCCGCGCATGTGGAAGAGATTCACGGCGAGCATGCCGTTCTCAAAGTGATAGCCGAAGACGTCCGCGTCGTCGTTTTCAACGGAGGCGATGCGCTGCTTTTCCTGCAGGTCAGAGACGGTGCGCAGCAGGTCGCGGTATTTGGCGGCCAGCTCGAAGAGCTCTCTGTCGACGGCTGTCTGCATGCGCTCTTCGAGTGACTTGCCCAGCTCGGCGCCGCGGCCTTCGAGGAACATCTGCGTATCGCGTACGGCCTCGCGGTAGGCCTCGGGCGTGGTGAGGCCTTCGACGCAGGGGCCGAGGCAGCGCTTGATGTAGTACTGCAGGCATGGGCGCGGATGATATCGGGAGAGATCGACTTTGCAGCTGGGAATGAGGAAGCTGCGGTGGATCAGATCCACGATGCGGTGCGCGAGGTTGCCGGGAAAATAGGGGCCGTAGTAGGCGCTGCCGTCCTTGCGCAGACGGCGCGTGACGAAGACCTTGGGGTAGCGGTCGCCGAGCGTGAGCTTGACGTAGGGGTAGGTCTTGTCATCGCGCAGCAGGATGTTGAAGCGCGGCTTGCGCTGCTTGATGAGATTGTTTTCAAGGGCCAAAGCCTCGTGCTCGTTGTCGACCAGGATGTAGTCGAGGTCGACGGCTTCGCGCATGAGCGATCCGGTCTTGGCGTTGGCCTGCGAGGCTTCGAGCAGATAGGAGCGCGTGCGGGAGCGAAGGTTTTTGGCCTTGCCGACGTAGATGACTTCGCCGTCGGCATTTTTGTAGAGATACACGCCGGGCCGGGTCGGTAAAGTGCGAATCTTCTCGTGTAAATCCATCGCTTGGGGGCCTGTTTCCAGTTTACCGTTTCTTCGCCCGAATTCGGCCCGAATTGCATGGATCGAGTAAAAGCTACCTGTTTTCCAATGGATTTCAGTGTTTGATTACAGCGCAGTAAATTGCCGATAAAGCATTCAACTTAATACACTTGCGGGACGGTAGATAGTTTGGCAACGGGGTTGCAGTGTACTTCTTTGTAAGCAGGGAAAGGCATGCTTTCCTGTAATCGAAGCGAATGCCCTCATGCGGCCTTGGCCGCCAACGAAATGGAGTGAACGCGATGACTCGAATCAGCAGAACATCTTTGCAAACAGTTTCGGCGCTTGGAGCGCTGTCGCTGCTCTTGGCCAGTGGGTGCTCCACCAAAAATTATGTGCGCAGCCAGACCACGCCGGTCATTCAAAAGACGAATGAACTGGATGATGCGACTGCCACCAACAACCGGAATATTCACGATGTAGATCAGCGCGCGCAGGCTGGCATTACCCAGGCGCAGAGCAGCGCCAACCAGGCGAACCAGGCTGCCCAAAGTGCGGGAACGGCGGCTTCGCAAGCCAATCAGTCCGCGCAAGAGGCAGTCAATCGCGCAGACTCTCTCGCGAGCGTAGTCGGCAACCTTGATAACTACAAACAGATTGCGGATGCGCAGGTCAATTTCGGTTTCGATAAAGCAGACCTGACCCGCGCGGACAAGCAGAAGCTTGACGAATTCGCTGGGCAGCTGAATTCGCAGAAGAGCTACATCTTGGCTATTACGGGTGGAACCGACTCGACGGGTTCGGCGGACTACAACTACAACCTCAGCCAACGCCGCGCGCAGGTTGTGGTGCAGTATCTGGCTTCCAAGTACAACGTGCCGCCGCACAAGTTCTACCTGATCGGAATTGGTAAAGATAAGGAAGTCGCCTCGAACAGCTCTGCTGCGGGGCGCGCCCAAAATCGCCGGGTGGAGATTCAGATGCTCTCGAACATGAGTGGCCAGAGTGGTTCGCCGACGACTGCGCAGGCTTCTGGCACGGTTAAGCTGCCGCAGGAAGGGCAGGTTAACTCGCCTCAGCAGCAGTAAAAACGGTACGGTGTAATAAAGCGCGAACGGATCTGATCCGTTCGCGCTTTTTGTTTTTCTGTTCGTGCCGGAAAGCGCCTTCGTGCATCGGCAACATGGACATCGCATGGATTCTTCACCTTCGTTCCTCAGGTTCAGAATGACTTTCCGCTTGGTTTGGTGATCCACGTAGATCGCTGAGATTCTTCCTCCCGTTGGTCGTCAGAATGACGGCTCGTCTTGGGTGGAGATGTTGATTCTTTTCTTCGGCTGCGCTCCGGACAAGTTCTCCCTGCGACCGTCAGAATGACGGCTCGTCTATCGCTATTGAAAACCTATAAAGCCATCTGGCGGATGTGGGCGGCGCGCACGTCGTTTGCTGTGTACAGGGCAAAAAAGGGAGCGCCCTGGGCGGCGGCTTCTACGGCTGCGCGACCCTTTGCCTCTTCGCGCTCGACGAGGCAGGCTACGGCGATCACTTTCATTCCGGATTCGCGTGCGGCTTCAATGGCTGTGATTGTCGATGCGCCCGTGGTGCAGACGTCGTCGACGATGAGTACGGGCGCTTCTTTTTCAAAGAAGCCTTCGATGCGTCGTCCGGTGCCGTGCGCTTTTTCTGCTTTACGGACGAGGAATCCGTGGATGAGCGGTGCGCCGTGGTGCTCCTGGGCGTGCCATGCGCTCGCGCTTGCTACATTCGAGACGATGGGATCGGCGCCCATGGTCAGGCCGCCGACGGCTGCGGGCTTGATCTTTTGCTGGTGCAGCAATTCGAGAATCGCGAGCCCGGTGAGACGGCCACCCTCGGCGTGCAGAGTGGTAGTGCGGCAATCGATGTAGTAATCGCTCGTTCCGCCGGAGGAGAGCTTGAATTCTCCCAGCTTGAAGGAGATGCGAGAGAGCAGATGGAGCAGAGCGGCACGATAGTTCGTGGTCATCATCAAGGAAATTGTAGCCGCTTTTGCGGGATGCGTTGCTTGATGGGGAGGTTCTTGAGGGCGTGCCTGGGGATGGGCTTGTGGCTGGGGTAGGAAAAGCAGATCCTTCGACTCCGCTCCGCTGCGCTCAGGATGACAAGTCTAAAAGTTAAAGTTGACGGCAGCATCGTGATGCAGTCTAGCTGTTCAGGCGGTCCAGGTGGCGGAAGCCGTCGGTTTGCAGCAGGAGTCCGGCGAAGAGGGTGAAGTTGTAGGCGGCGTGGACGACGGCGCTGGCGGCGACGGACTTTAGCCGCAGACGAATGACGCACAGGGCGACGCTGACGATGCCAATGAGCAGAAGCGGCGCCCAGGCATGCGACACCTGCGTGGCATGCAGCAGTGCGAAGGGAATGGTGGTCAGGACGACAGACAGGGGAAGCGTCATCCAGGAAAAAGCTTCCGGAGAAAGGATGTCGCGCTGCATCAGCCAGCGCAATCCATGGATGAGACCCGGTAACAGAAAGCCGCGGAAGGCCAGTTCTTCCAGTAACGGCGCAAAGGTGATGCCGAAGAGCAGCATCATCCATGCGCCCAAGGGAGAGCCCATCATGTCCTGCATGATGGGTGGATCTTTTGGCATGGGCAGGTAGTTGCCTAACAGCGTGATGCCGAATCCGAGTGCCAAGCCGAGCGCTAAGAGCCATAAGAACTTTGTCTTCGCGGCGCTCACGTTCCAGTGGATGCCCTGTAAAAACGGCTGCCGCCAGAGCACGGGGAAGATCGCGGCTGCGGCCAGAGCCGTCAGCGCGTAGGTGAGCATCTGGGCGGGGATGGCGAGGCGGGCGTCGGTGCCCAGGCGCTCGAAGATGGCGTGGTAGCTCTCGTTGCCGAAGAGATGCGACTGCTTCGCGAGGAAGAGGCTCAGCGCTTCGCCCAGGAACAACATGGGCACGGTTAGCACGAAAAAGAGAATCGCGTGGCCGAGATGGGGAGGATCCAGTTGCGCCAGATCATGCGTAAGATCGGATGGCGGCTGCGAATAGGGCTGGTACAGGTATTCCGCTTCGGGCAAGGCCGATTCGACGGCCTCCTCGCGCGGCGGCAGGGGTGTCAGCGAGACGGGATCGAGCGTCATTGAATCATCTCTTTCTTCGCTGATTTGCGCCCCTTGGATACGGCGCGGGGCGTGGTGTTGCCATTGGAACTCAGCTCTGAACTCAGTTCCAGCACAGGTTGATGTTCCGCATAATACCGGCGGAGGAAATCGCCTGTATACGAGCCGCTGATACGCGAAATCTGCTCAGGCGTTCCTTCGGCGATGATCTGTCCACCATCTTCGCCGCCTTCCGGTCCCAGGTCAATGATCCAGTCAGCGTTGCGGATGACGTCGAGATTGTGCTCGATGATGATGATGGTATTTCCCAGATCGGAGAGGCGATGCAGCACCTCGAGCAGCTTGCGCACATCGTCGAAGTGGAGGCCGGTGGTCGGCTCGTCGAGCAGATAGAGGGTGCGGCCCGTCTGCCGCTTGGACAGCTCGCGGGCGAGCTTCATGCGCTGGGCTTCGCCGCCGCTCAGAGTCGTGGCTGCCTGTCCGAGATGAATATAGCCGAGGCCGACATCGACCAGCGTTTGCAGCTTCTGGCGCACCTGGGGAATGTCGGTCAGCACGGGCAGCGCGTCTTCAATGGCGAGGTCGAGGATGTCGGCGATGGAGTAGCCGTTGAATTTGACTGCCAGCGTTTCCTGATTGTAACGGCGACCGTTACATACTTCACACTGCACGTAAACATCGGGCAGAAAGTTCATTTCGATGCGGCGCTGACCTTCGCCCTGACATGCCTCGCAGCGTCCACCGGCTACGTTGAAGGAGAAGCGTCCGGCCTTGTAGCCGCGCTCGCGCGATTCGGGCAGCATGGCGAAGAGGTCGCGGATTGCGGAGAAGACGCCGGTGTAGGTTGCAGGATTCGAGCGCGGGGTGCGGCCAATCGGCGACTGGTCGATGCGAATGGCCTTGTCGATATTTTCAAAGCCGCTGATGCGGCCATGCTCGCCGGGCTCTTCGCGCGAGCCATAGAGCTGCTTGGCCAGGGCGCGATAGAGAATGTCGTTGACGAGAGTGCTTTTTCCCGAGCCGGAGACGCCGGTGACGACGGTCATGACGCCGAGCGGGAATTTTGCCGTGACGTTGCGCAGGTTGTGGCTGCGCGCGCCTTCGACGGTGATCCACTTGCCGTTTGTGGAGCGAGGCTCGAAGCGGTGCAGGATTTTTACTTCGCCCGCCAAGTAGCGTCCGGTGAGCGAGCCGGGTGCACGCATGATGTCCTGCGGCGTGCCTTCGGCAACGACGTGTCCGCCAAGTTTTCCCGCGCCGGGGCCGAGGTCGAGCACATAGTCGGCGTGGCGGATGGTGTCCTCATCATGCTCAACGACGAGAACGGTGTTGCCCAGGTTGCGCAGTGATTCGAGCGCGTGGATGAGGCGCTGATTATCGCGCTGGTGCAGGCCGATGGATGGTTCATCGAGCACGTAGAGCACGCCGCGCAGGCGCGAGCCGATCTGCGTGGCCAGACGAATGCGTTGGCCTTCGCCGCCGGAGAGCGTGGCAGCGCTGCGATCGAGTGCGAGGTAGCCGAGGCCGACGGCATTGAGAAACTCGAGCCGCTCGACGACTTCGCGGCGCAGGCGTTCGGCGATCAGCGCCTCGCGCTGCGAGAATTGCAGGCCGCGCGCTGTATCGACGGCGCGGCGCAGCGGAAGGGCAGTGAAATCTGCGATGGACAAGCTGCCTATCTTGACGGCGAGCGATTCCGGCCGCAGGCGCTTGCCTTTGCAGACGGGGCAGGTGGAGGCTGACATGTAGTTCAGCATCCACTCACGGTAGGTATCGGACTTCGATTCTTCGACGGCGTCGCGGAGATAGGCGAGGATGCCGTGAAAACCCGTGCGGGGGGCTTCGTTTTTGCCCGGGCCGTAGAGCAGAATTTCCTGCTGCTTTGGCGTGAGCTGCTCGAAAGGCTTCTTGAGGTCGATCTTGTAGCGCTGCGCCGCGAGTTGGATGAGCTTGAGCAGATATTGCGAGGCGGAGCCGGGGCCAAGCGCTCCGTCGAGCAATGGCTTGGACCAGTCGGTGATGACCTTGGCCGGGTCGAAGTCGTAGATGCTGCCAAGGCCGTGGCATTCGGGGCATGCGCCGTAGGTGCTGTTGAAGGAGAAGCTGCGCGGCTCGAGCTTGGGCACGTCGAGGCCGCAATCGGGGCAGGCCATGGACGATGAGTAGAGCTGTTCGGTACCGCCTGAGATGCCGATGAGGACGAGGCCGTTCGCCATCTGTAATGCCTTGGCGACGGACTCGGCGAGGCGTTTTTCGACGCCCGGCTTGAGCACGACGCGGTCGATGACGGCTTCGACGGTGTGGTTCTTGCGCTTTTCGAGGTTGATGGGTTCGGCCAGATCGCGCAGTTCGCCATCGATGCGGGCGCGGAAGCCTTGCTGATCCAATTCATCGAGCAGGTCTTTGAATTCGCCCTTGCGGCCGCGCACCACGGGCGCGTAGATGGTGACGCGCTCGCCGGGAGCGAGCGACAGGATGCGCTCGACGATCTGCTCGTGCGTCTGGCGCGAAATGGGGCGTCCGCAATTGGGACAGTGGGGAATGCCGACGGAGGCGTAGAGCAGGCGCAGGTAATCGTAGATTTCGGTGATGGTGCCGACGGTGGAACGCGGGCTGCGGCTGGTGGTTTTCTGCTCGATGGAGATGGCGGGGCTGAGGCCTTCGATCGAATCGACGTCGGGCCGCTCAATTTGATCTAAGAATTGCCGCGCATATGCCGATAAGGTTTCCACGTAGCGGCGCTGGCCCTCGGCGTAGATGGTGTCGAAGGCGAGCGAGGATTTGCCGGAGCCGGAAAGGCCGGTGACAACGGTAAGCGTGTTGCGCGGGATCTGTACGCTGATGTCGCGTAGATTGTGTTGGCGCGCCCCGCGCACGGTAATGTGAGTGATCGACATGAAGGGTGAATATTTGGGAAAAACTTGCAGATGCGGAGGGTTCCACCCCTTGCAAATGCACTGGTGGCCGTTCAGAATCGGAACAAGAATCCTATAGGTATCTTAGTTGGCAACAGAAAACCGGGTCAATGTATGCCTGTTTTCTGCGAGAATGAGCATCGTAGTCACTACACGCACAAGTAAAGCGTGACACATCAGGCAGATCGCAGGGCCAGAAACTGAAGAAGCGGCTGCCGGAAGAGAAATCAGGATGCAGGACGCATTAAATCTGGTGATGTTGATTTGCGCGGCAGTGGCTGCGCTCGCTTTTGGAGTGCTGGCGGCCTATGTGATTTGCCGGGCGTCCTTTGCTCTGTTGAAGATGCACGCGCGCTCGTATGCCATGCAGGCTCCGCAGCCTAAGACGGAAATCGCACGCGTGGTGTAAATAGAAAATATTCGAGGAAGACGAGGGGCCGCCATCGGGCGGCCTTTTCTATTGGGATTGGAGAATTATCTTTCGAGCCTGAAGCGGTTTTTCATGCACGCGTAGAACAGGTTGTGAACGGTCCGGGGCTGAAGCCCATCTTAACTCTGCCGCGTATCCATCGGGCTGAAGCCCGGTGCTTCTACCTTCTACTGCGGATTGGCTTGCTGCTGCTGCATTTGTTGCTGACGGATCTGCTGCAGCTCCTGGAGCATCTGCTGCGGCGTCTTTATCTGGCCGGGCTGGCCTGCCGGTGGTGTCTGATCCGGCTGCGGCGCTGTCTCAGGCGGATTGGGCTCTGGCCTTGGAGGCTGCGGATCCTGCTGATCGGGCGTCGAATCGTCGTCATCGTCGCCGTTGTTCGGCCGGACTCCCTGCATCTGACGACCACCACCGCCTGGGCCTTGGCCTGGGGTAGCAGCCGCGCCGGCGCCGGTGCGCGGAGTAAGCACCAACTGGCGTGGCGCGCCATTGTCGAGCGATCCCACCATCATGATGTTGTAGCCCGCGCCATCGAGCAAGGCCGATAAGACCTCGCGTGGACTGGCCGGGCCGTAACTGCCGAAGACCCGTAGATCGCGGGAGAGCCCGTCAACCGTCATTCCGGTCTTGGAAGAAATATCGTGAAGAATGTCAGACAGGGCGGAATTGTCCGCTTTTACGGAAACCTTGCCATCATCTACATGGACCTGCGCGGGCTTGGCAGGCTGATCGAGCAGGGATGAGGCGGTCAGCGGTGCGGCTGGCGGGGGTGCTGTGAGCGGGGTGACGGCCGCCTGCTGGGGGGTAATGGGTGGTGTCGGGTTCAGGCCGGGGGCGGATGAGTTTTCCGGGAGCGACGGACGCGGATGAGGCCGGCGCTGCTGAAGCTGTTGCGGCATGGGCGCAACCTGCGCCTCTGCTATGGTTGCAGTGGCAACAACGAGAAGAAAAAGCCCGGTTTGCAGCTGGAATCGCATCAAAATCCGGAAGCGGGCGCACAGGTGCTCTGCGGGCATGCCTCTATGTACTAGACTAGCAGTGGTTTGGATTTGCTCACGAAAAATTGTTTGTTGCCATTTATGACTCTCTGGCGCTCATTAGCTCTCTTCGCGGTACTCCTTTCTGGCGGAATGGCCAGCGCGGTCACCTGTACCACACAATCGCAGATGACAGACGCGCAGAGGAGTGTTTACGTTCAGGCTGCGCGGACGCTGGCCAACGATGTGCAAATGGGCAATTTACCGGCGGTGAAAGCCAACACGATCGCCAGTGTAGCCGCCCAGTTCGATTCAATTGCCGGCACCATTCAATCGATTGCGCCGAATCTGCAAGGGGCAACGCTGACGGTCGATTCGATCTACAGCCTGAAGGCTACTGATCTCAAATCCCCTGCCGACACGCAATTCTTCTGCAGCGTTCCCGGATCGCAACTGCTCATTACCATTTCGATCCCGCAGCTGCCGCCGGGGGACTACGCATTGGTTGTGGTGCATGCAACCGGCGTCAAGCAGCCGCAGCAGCTGGCAATGATTCTGGCGAACGACCCGGCCGGCAGTGCGCAGTGGAAGCTGGCCGGATTTTTTGCGCGCCCACTGGCTGTGGCCGGACATGACGGGGTCTGGTATTGGACCAAGGCGCGGGAATACGCCAAAAGCCACCAGGGGTGGAATGCGTATTTCTACTACCAGACGGCGGCGTATCTGCTGACGCCTGTGGATTTTCTCTCCAGCCCGAACCTCGAAAAGCTGCAAAAGGAGATGAGCGGTGTTCGCCCGGATGGACTGCCGGATGCGGAGCCGATGAAACTTGATGCCAATGGCCAGACCTTCGACGTTACGAACATTCACACGGATGGTTCGCTGGGTGGACTCGATCTGGTCGTGAACTATAAATCGAATGATGTTTCCGATCCGGTGGCGACGCGCAGCCGGAATGTTGAGGTCATGAAGGCATTTCTGACGCAGCATCCTGAATTGCGCTCGGCTTTTCACGGGTTTTGGGTATATGCAAACGCGGAGAATCAGCGCCCCTTCGCGATTGAGCTACCGATGAATCAGATTCAGTAGCATTTGAGCGGTAGCACTCTTCAAAAAGAAAGAAGCTTTACGGATGGCTAATGTCATGGAGAAAACCTTGTCTCAGGCGATTGCGCAGCGCCGCGCTACGCCCAGCTTTGATGGTTCCCGCATGCCCGACGAAGATCTGAAGAAAATTCTGGATGCCGGTCTGCAGGCCCCGAGCGGTTACAACATGCAGCCGTGGCGTTTTATTGTTGTCCGTTCCGAAGAGCAGAAGCGGCGGCTGCGGGCGGCCAGCTTCAACCAGGCCAAGGTAGAAGAAGCGTCCGCGGTGATTGTGGCCTGTGGCGATGCCGATGGCTGGCGCAGCGGCGATCTGGAAGAGATGCTCCGGATGGGGCGAGAGGGGGGAATGCCGGAGAACTACGCGGAGCAGGCCAAGGTCAATATTCCCAACTATCTTTCGAACCATCCGAATTTCGCGATGTGGCTCAATCGCCATGTCATGATCGCCTTTACCACCATGCTGCTCATGGCTGAGGTGCTGGGCTACGATACGGCTCCCATGGAAGGCTTTGAGCAGGAAAAGGTGCGCGAGATATTGAAGCTGCCTTTGAGTTATCACGTAGTGGCGCTGCTGGGCATTGGACATCTGAAGGGCAACGACAAATTTCAGGGCGGACGCTTCAATCTTGCGCGCACGGTTTTCGCCGAAGAGTTTGGCAAGCCGATAAAGTTTTAGATCATTTTTTTAGTAGCGCTAGAATCCAGTGATATTTCTTATTCCGCATCGCTGAGATTCTTCCTCCCGTTGGTCGTCAGAATGACGGTCGTGCCAGGATATGCATCCTTCCAGCACGTAGACTCTTCATATGCGGCGTGAATATCCGGAGGCTCCTATCGTCGGTGTCGGAGCCGTCATTCTTCATGAAAATCAGGTACTGATTATCCAGCGTGGACAGGAGCCGCTGAAGGGCGAGTGGTCATTGCCCGGAGGCGCGCTCGAACTGGGGGAGACGCTCGAGCAGGGCATTCGCCGCGAGGTGCTGGAAGAGACCGGGCTTAGCGCCGAGCCGCTGCAGGTTGTCGAAGTCTTTGATCGGATCGTTCACGATGAAGCGGGCGCGGTGCGCTTCCACTATGTGCTGGTGGATTTTCTCTGCAGCGTGACCGGTGGTACTTTGTGCTGCGCCTCCGATGCAGCCGCGGCGCGCTGGATAAACCGCGAGGAGCTGAACTCGCATGGCAGATACCGCATCGCACCGTTCACCATTGCTGTGATTGAAAAAGCATTCCGTCTGCAGGTTTAGAAGCTGCAAAGAAAATAAAGAACAAAGTGTGAAATAAGCCCTCGTCTACCGCTGTTGATTACCGATGAAGACAGCAAAGGGAATGCAGTGGAGGACGAGATTTTATGAAGCGCATCCTGATTGTTGATAGCGACCCAAAGGTGTGCCAGGCGATTCAAAAGGCATTGTCGGTAAAAGCCTGTGCTGTATTTTTTGCTTTCGATGCCGTTGCCGCTGTGTCTGAGGCGCGCAAGCACAATCCGGATTTGATGATCGTGGATCTGAGCCTGCCGGCGGGCAGCGGTTTGGTCGTCGTTGAGCGCTTGCGCGCGCTGCCGGCCTTCGCGCGGATGCCGATCATCATGATTGCCGAGCGCGGTGCGCGGTTAGAGACGGAGCGGGTTTTTGAGGTGGGCGCGAATGCCTTTTTGCCAAAGCCGCTGAATCCTCATCTATTACTGAGCTATGTGGGCAGGCTCCTGCCACGCGAGCAGATGCAGAGCGCCGGGGTGGAAGCTGTGCAATCGTTATAAGTGAAATGGATGCACTAAGCGTGTGGAGCGTTCCCATTTCCTAGTGCGTCCGCCTTTTTCAACCGGAAATAGAGGCCGGAATAATTGGGAACTTCGTAGCCGGGATAGAACGTTAGAGTAATTCTGCGCTCCGGTTCTATCCAGTCAGCGACACGCTCATACCCGAGGGACTCGAATTCTTCGATGAGGCCGCTGCGGCTGCGAATCATCTTCGGTAACGCGGCGTTGCCGATAATGTCGAGGATCACATACGAGAGTTTTCGCTCTGTAAGCGGAGAGCGATTCACGATGACATGCTCGGGGCGGGTGCCCATGGCTGCGAACAGGGTTGCCATCGAGGGCTCCCAGAATTGCAGCGCACCTGAGACGAGAAAAAAGTCGCAGTCCTTTCCATCGGAAAGCTGGGAAGAAAAGGAAAGCGTCGAGGCGTCGCGAGTGGCGGCCAGCGACTGGCCTCTCTCGACGACCTCCGGCAGATCGTGCACGATCCAGGAAAAAGGGGGCGACAGGTCAAGATAGTCCTTGTAGAGGTAATACAGATTTCCGACAGATCCGCCGAAATCGAAAAGCCGCTGGGGACGAACCTGGTTCAACCAGACGAGAACGGGGTAGTCGCTCATCCGCAGGCCGTAGTTGAGCGGAAGTTGAGAGAGAAGCTCTGCCTCGTGTCCTTTCGCGTTCAGATGCTTCGCCGCTTCCTGAGCCTCGTTGAAGGTTGCGTAAATACCTCGCTCTCTTGCTACGCGGTTTAGAAGGTTGACTCCGGAATCGGTGCTGCCGATCCAGGAAAGCGCGTTGCGCACCGGTTGCGACCCAATTACTCGATGAAGGACATCTGGAGTTTGTGCAGGCTGCATGGATTTCCCTCATCGGGAGGATACAGCGTCAATCTTCGTTAGGGAACATGTTTGAATAGTTACCGTCGTGCGCGCTGTTGCTGCTCTTTACGCTTCGCCCTTCCACACATAGGCGTCCGATTGCGGCAGGCCGATATGGGCAAGCACACGGGCGACGAATTGCTTCGCCATCATGGTCGAATCAATAGGGTGGTTATAAAACGTGGGGATGACGGGATAGATCGTAGCGCCGGCATCGGCGGCGAGCGTCATATTGCGCAGATGGATTTTGTTGAAGGGCGTTTCGCGCACGCACAGAATCAGCGGGCGCCGCTCCTTCAAACAAACGTCGGCGGCTCTCTCGATCAGGTTTTGCGCAAGGCCATTCGCGATACCTGCCAGAGTGCCCATGCTGCAGGGAAGGACGATCATGCCATTTGACGGGTAGCTGCCGCTCGCGATGGACGCTCCAATATCGGACTCGGCGTGCTGCTGCACCTTGCTGGAAGGATGGCCGAGCAGCTTTTCCACCAGGCCATTGCGGCCGCTGAAGCGCAACTCTTCGGCAAGCACGCGCAGGGCACTCTCGGAGGCGACAAAATGCACATGCGAAACGCGCGGATCGATGTGCAGCGCCTGCAGCAGATGCTGACCGAAGGCGGCTCCGCTGGCGCCTGTAATGGCTACGGTAAGGTTCAAGTGCTCGTGTGTCATTTTGTTCCAGCCCATGCGATCCTAAACGATTCCATCCTCTTCATAGTGCGTTTAATGAGCATCGGCCGGTTTTGGCTTGTTCCATGCTCTGCGGATGAACTTTGCCAGCCAGTGAACCGTGATCACGGCCAGCAATAGAAATCCGCATGCAATGCACGCGGCGATCACAGGATGGCGCGTTGCCAGCCAGGTGACGCCAACCGCCATAAAGTCTTCGCCGGTGCTGAGGACAATGTTTGAAATGGGTTCCGGACTGGGCGTGACTGCGGCGCGCACGGCTGTCTTCGAGCTATGGGCGACCATGGCGATGCCGGCCCCGGCGACTGCGGCCAGAATTTGCATTTCCGGTGAAAGCTGTTCGCTGGCATGATAGGCCAGCAGCGCTGCGACCGGGATACGCACGAAGGTGTGCAGCGCGTTCCAGATCATGTCGAATGCGGGAATCTTGTCAACGACAAACTCAATCGCAAACATCGTTCCGCTGACGATGATCACCCACCAGTGCGTGAGGATGTCCAGACCTACAGGCAGCTCAACCCAGTGCGCGCGCGCCAGTAGACCGAGCGTGAGCAGAGTGGCATACACGTTGAGACCAGCGGCAAAACTGGCGGCGATGATGAGCGCGGCAATCGTAGCTGGAGTAAATGCTTCCATCGCCTGATCCTAGTGTTGGCAACTCGCGGGATGCTGCTGGCCGTTTACCACGACCCACCCGTTGTCTGCGCCGCGATGCGTGGAGCAATGCACATCATGAATACCGGCGGCGAAATGTCCCCGCGATGGGAAGAACGCTTGGCCGTATGCATATACCTGCGCGTTGGCTGGAGCCGTGACTACACCATCGAGATCGTCGTTGGTCACCACTTCGACCAGACGCGTGTTTCCGTCAGGAAAGGTGACGCGCAGCGGCAGTATCTGATGGCTGCCGTGCGGGCCTCCGCTCTGCGTGCGCGAAGAGCTTGCCGTGATGCCGCAGACCATTACATTGTCTACAGAGTGCGATGGCGGGGCGCTGAGTAGTTCACTTAGCTTTTGATTGACCTGAGGCGTGCAGCTCTGCGGCACGGGAACGGTCTTCTGTCCCTGTGCTGCAGGTGCGGCGATAGCAACCAAAACAATGAGCCAGCGTAATGGCATGAGTCGTCCGGGCAATGCATTTTCCAAGCCGAGAGCATGGTAGCAGAGTTGCCAGAGGGCCAAATTATTTATCTTTTATGACTCCTGCAGCACGCGATCGAAGATCGCATCCACGTTGCGCAGTTGGCGATTCAGATCGAAGGCGTGCTCCAGCTTCTCTGCGCTGAGTTTTGCCGTAATCTCCGGATCGGACTTGATCAGGTCGCGAAAGATGAGATCTTCCTTCCAGGCGCGCATAGCATGGCTCTGCACCAGACGGTACGCATCTTCGCGCAGCATGCCGGCTTCGGCAAGATCGAGCAGCAGTTGCCCGCTGAAGATCAGGCCGCCGGTGCTCTCGAGGTTTTTGATCATCCGCTGGGGATAGACGAGCAGCTTCTCAATCAATGTGGCCGTCTTCGCGAGCAGGTAGTCGGTCAGGATGGTCGAATCGGGGAAGATGATGCGCTCGACCGATGAATGCGAAATGTCCCGCTCATGCCACAGCGCGACGTTTTCATAGGCAGCCTGCGTGTTGGCGCGCACGACGCGGGCGAGGCCGCTGATCTGCTCAGTCGTAATGGGATTGCGTTTGTGCGGCATGGCGGACGAGCCCTTTTGCTTTTCGGAGAAGAACTCTTCGGCTTCGCGCACTTCGGTACGCTGCAGATGGCGAATCTCAACGGCAATCTTGTCGAGCGTTGCCGTGATAATGGCAAGCGTCGAGATGTAATGCGCGTGCCGGTCGCGTTGAATGACCTGCGTGGCCACGGGCGCGGGCTTGAGGCCGAGCTTCTCGCAGATGCGCTCTTCATGCTTTGGGCTGAGGTGTCCGAAGGTTCCCACCGCTCCTGATAACTTGCCGATACGAATCTGTTCCGCGGCTGCGTCGAAGCGCTCCAGGTTGCGGCGCATCTCGGCGTACCAGTTCAGCATTTTCAGTCCGAAGGTGGTTGGCTCGGCGTGGATGCCGTGTGTGCGGCCGATGGTCGGCGTGTGCTTGAACTCGAGTGCGCGCTTCTTGAGGACTTCGATGACGGCGAGCAGGTCTTCGCGGATGAGCGCCGATGCTGCCTTGATCTGCAGGGCCTGCGCGGTGTCGACAACGTCGTTTGAGGTCAGCCCATAGTGCAGCCAGCGCGATTCGGGGCCGATCTTTTCCGCGACTGCCGTGGTGAAGGCAATGACGTCGTGCTTTACCTCGGCCTCGATTTCCTGAATGCGCGCTACGCTGAAATCTCCACGCTCGCGGATGGCTTTCGCGGCCCCTGCGGGGACGATGCCATCTTCGGCCAGCGTTTCGTTGGCGGCGGTCTCGACCGCAAGCCACATGCGGTATTTATTTTCATCGTTCCAGATTTTTCCCATCTGCGGGCGTGTGTAGCGGGCGATCAACGAAGCACTCTCCTTGAGGAATAAGCTGTGTATTGGTGAACTTCTTATTCTATCGTTTGCGCATCTTAACAACCGTTGCCTGAAGCAAAAGAAAGGAAATCAATGGAAGCAGTTATCACCGTCGCCAATTTTACCGAGCCCATGGAGGCCGAAATGGCCAGGCTGCGCCTGGAGTCCGCCGGGATCGAGACGTTTCTTTCGGGCGAGAATGCCCGCATCCTCGAACCCGGACTGGGGCCGCTGCA
>JABDHA010000008.1:64216-64544 GCA_013285705.1 Acidobacteriota bacterium | reverse complement strand
ATCCAGAAGCCGAAGAAGTTCACAATGGTCGGTGTGAGCGTATCGCCCGCTCCGTTGAACGATTGCAGCATCACCATGGCATAGGCGTAGCCTATGTTTCCACAACTCAGCGTGCGCAAGGCCGTTGCGGCAATCTGCACAACTGCCGGATCATTCACGAAGAGCCGGACTGCGGGCGTGGCAAAAAAGAGGAAAAAGACGCCAATGGAGCCCAGAAACAGCATGTTGTAGAGGCCTGTGCGCCATACGGACTGTTCCGCGCGTTCAGGGCGTTTTGCGCCCAGGTTCTGTCCTACAAGAGTGGCTGCGGCATTGCTCAGTCCCCATG
>JABDHA010000008.1:0-64206 GCA_013285705.1 Acidobacteriota bacterium | reverse complement strand
TGAAGATCAGAATGCGGATTGCCACGGTGTATCCGGCCAGGGCTGACGCGCCATAAAACGAAATGATGCGGACCAGGCCGATCCAGCTTGTGTGCGCAATGGCGAACTGCAGAATGCCGGTAATCGAAACGCGAATGAGCCGCCACAATACATCTAAGTGAATGCGAATGTGCTTCACCAGAACACGAATGCGTTCCGTACCCTTTAACAGACGGTAGAACTGGTAGAGCACGCCAATGCTGCGTCCTGTGAAAGTTGCCAGAGCCGCGCCGGTTACGCCTAGTTTCGGAAATGGGCCGAGTCCAAAAATCAGACATGGATCGAGAATGAGATTGATGATGTTCGACACCCATAACAGGCGCATCGCAATCGCGGCGTCGCCTGCGCCGCGAAAGATTGCATTATTCAGGAAGAGCATTACGATCGCACCGCAGCCCCCCAGCGCGATGCGTGCATAGTTCGACCCGATGGCGATCACTTCTGGCGTGGCGCCCATCAGGCCTAGGAGCTTTGGCGCAAAAATGTAGCTGGGAATTCCAACGGCCAGAGAAACGAGCAGGCCAAGAAAAATTGCCTGCACGCCTGCAATCGCGGCGTCTTCGGGGTCCTTTTCACCAATCCGTCGTGCCACCATGGCTGTGGTCGACATTGCCAGGCCGATTCCGATGGCAAATACCAGCGAGAGCAGCGATTCGGTCAAACCCACTGCGGCGACGGCGTTCGCGCCTAACCGACCAACCCAGAACACATCCACTACAGCGAATAGCGATTCCAGCACCATTTCCAGCACCATGGGAATGGCGAGCAGCAAAATCGCACGATTGAGGCTGCCACTGGTGTAGTCCTGGTGTGATCCGCGCAGCGCTTCCACTATCGATGCCCACATCGACGGCTGTGCCGTGTTTGCGGTTTGTGAATCGGTGCTCATGAAGCTGTCCTGCGAGTTTACAGGGATTTCATCACTTCCTGTTGAACTGCTTGCAACTCACGATATCCTCAGTGGCATGCGGAAGACGTTCGCCAGAGTGAGCATCCTGTTTACTATTGCTCTTAGCGCAGTTTCAGCTGAAAGACTATTTGCCCGGGAAGCGCATTTTCCATCGAATGAAGATTTGCGCCACACGCGCACCCTCAGCCAGCCCCGGCTCTCGCCTGATGCGCAGAGCGTGCTCATTCAGATCGCCGATACAACTGCTGACGGAGGCCGTACTCATCTCTGGCTGGTGGATATTAAGCAGAACGCAGCGCGTCAGCTAACCTATTCGCCTGCTTCCGACAAACGCGGCGAGCACAATGGAGAGTGGACGCCTGACGGAAATACGATCCTATTTCTGGCCAAACGCGGTGAGCATACGCAACTCTATCGTTTGCCCATGGAGGGCGGAGAGGCGCGGCCATTTGATTTGAAAATTGAGCCCGGAGTCGATGCGTCCAGGGAGCCGGATGCGCTCCCGCCCGACGGGACGAAAGCTCCGCAGAAGCCCGAACAGGTTGAGATCGACGTGGAGCGCTTTTTCATTTCGCCGGATGGCAAATGGATCGCAATCATCGCACACGATCCGCAGACTCCGGGCGAGAAAAAACAAGAGACCGACAAAGCCGACGCGCAATGGGTTGACCATGACAAACACGGTGCGAGGCTTTACCTTCTCGATCCCGATACGGGTAAACTCACTAAGACTGAGCTAGCGCCCAATGTCGAATCTGTCGCATGGAACAAGCAGTCTGACAGAATTCTCGCGATTGCTGAAGCGCCAAATAACGCAGACGACCTGGGACCAGCAAAGAGTGCGTGGATGCTCAAGGTCAGCGATCCTGACCATCCTGAGGCCATCAAGCAGATACTTCCATCTGTAGCGCAGGCTACTTGGTCCGAAGATGGCAAGCATATTTACTTCCTTGCGCAGGCGGAGCAAGACACACCCCCTGGTTACAACGACCTCTATGAATTGGCGCCTGCAGATGGTTCCCTGAAAAACCACAGTCGCACCTATCGTGGCTCGATCGGTCATGAGGGCCCGATTTCTGCCGGTGGCAAAGTATTGCAGTCCGTGCAGAACGGCACGCAGGTTTCTTTTGCGCGCTTCGACGGTGGTTCATCTGAAGTTTTCAGATTTGATACACAAGTAGTTACAAATATGAACACCAATAACCGCCAGAATGGATGGGTTTGGATCGGAACCAGCAGCACGAAGCCGCAAACGCTCTTCTTCTCTGAAAAGCTCGGTCATACAGCACACGCTCTCAACACTCCATCTGCGCTGCCAGATAAATGGGCAGATGCACCGTCACAGCTTGTCCAGTGGCAGAATGAAGGGCAAACCGTCGAAGGTCTACTGTATCTTCCGCCACAAGCTAAAGATCGTAAAGTGCCGCTTATCGTCGATGTGCATGGCGGTCCTACCGGAGCATGGGAAGACAGTTATTCGCCGCTCATTGCTTTCCTGTTGGGCCATGGCTGGGCCGTTCTGCGGCCTAACCCGCGCGGGAGTACCGGCTACGGGGCCAGCTTCGCCGCGGCAAACAAGAACGATCTCGGCGGTGCGGACTATCGCGACATCATCTCAGGAGTGGATGCAGTCATTGCGCACTACCCGATCGATCCTAATAAGCTTGCGCTGATGGGCTACAGCTACGGCGGGGAAATGGCTGCGTTCGTCGAAGGGAAGACCGACCGGTTTAAAGCTATCGTGAGTGGCGCGCCGGTCATTGATCAATACAGCGAGTACGGCACTGAAAGCAGTTCCTGGTACGACCGTTGGTTTTATGGCAAGCCTTGGGATAATGCTGCTGAGGCATGGCGGCAAAGTCCGTTGTCGGGCGCGGGCCACGCGAAAACTCCTTTTCTGCTCCTGCAGGGCGATAGTGATACGACAGATCCTCTCGGGCAAAGTGTGGAAATGTATCGGGCACTTCGCCAGATGGGTGTTCCAGTCGATCTTGTGCGCTATCCGCGTGAAGACCATGGACCACTCGCTGGTGGGATCTTCGGGAATCCTAACTCCGAACCTTGGCATGGCTTCGATGCCCGGCAGCGTATGGTGAAGCTTTTTGAAAAGGCTTTCAGCCAATAACAGCAATTGCCAGTGTTGCCAATAAGAGGGTTAGAGGCATAACGACAATGCCCGCTTTGAGAAATGTCCATGCGCTGACGTGCAGATCTTTCTTGCGGATTTCAATCAACCAGAGAATGGTTGCTAGCGAGCCTGTTACGGAAAGATTTGGGCCCAGGTCGACTCCAATCAGAATGGCATTACGTAGTACGCCGGCGATGTGGGCTTCTCGCACACTCGCGCCAGCGATGAGGCCCAGGGGCAGGTTGTTGATAAGATTGGCGCCGACCCCAACTCCGAAGGAAACGGTGAGCGCGGCGGCTGTCGCATTCCAGCTTTGCAGTGAATGCAACAACATTTGCGACAGATGAAGCGCGCCCGCGTTGTTGACTGCTTCTACCAGAATGAACAATCCAGCGACCAGCGGAAGTACGCTCCAGGAAATTCCCTTGGCCAGATTGAGGGGATTTGCGCGTTCCCGCAGACAGATTACGAGTGTTACCAGGAAAGAGGCCGCGCAGGTCGGTAATCCGAGATCTTTGCCCAGAGCGGACGCGACGATTAAAGCGACTGCGACAAATCCGATGCCCGCGAATGCCAGCTTTCCGGAATCAGAAAGATGTCCATCGCGGATATTACTTTCGATATTTCCTTCTAACTCACGACGGCAATACCAGCGGAGAGCGGCATAAGTGACAAGCACAGAGAGCAGCGATGCCGCCACGAATGTTTGAAGCCACTTGCCAAGCGGCGGCATGCCCTGGTGAAAAACAACCAGATTGGCTGGGTTGGAAATAGGGAGTACGAAACTGGCTGCATTGGCGATGAAGGCGCAAATGAAAAGATAGGGAAGCGGCTCGGCTTTCGACTTCTTCACGGCTGCCAACACGGCTGGCGTCAATACGACTGCCGTTGCGTCATTTGACATGAAGATCGTGACAATGGTGCCGACTCCATAGATCAATGCGAACAATCGCGTCCGTGAACCCTTCGCTTTTTGAATCGCGACTGTCGCCAGCCAATCAAAGACCCCGTGCGTTTGCGCCAGTTGCGCGAGCAGCATCATCCCCGTCAGAAATAAATAAACATCCGTCCCCTCGGCTATGGCATGCCATGCAGTTGCGAGAGAAATCAGATGAAACAAGATGAGAATGATAGCCCCACCACACACCCACCAGACTTCTGAAATCCTGCGTGGTCGAAGCAGCATGAGCGCAATACTGACGAATGAAATAGCCCAAATTACCAGATGACTCGAAGGCATCCCTTGTTCTTTCTGTAAATGATTCCAACATCATTTCTTCCGATTTTTATCGGTATGACGGCAGGACGAAGTGTTCTTGCTGATCTGACGAAGTGAGATGCAGGTTTCCAAGGCTGAACTTCTTAGGATCATCTCACCGTCAAAGCACGGATTCGTTTCATTTCTACATTCCTAATACCCGCTGATGGCCTGCAGCAAGTTGCTTAGAAGCACCGGGAAATGTCGGATCTATCAAAGAAAACGTTGCTTTTACGTGCTGAAAGTTGTACAGATAGTGTGTCGAATTGGTGTTACTTTTGGGCGTATTTTATGGTTACGTCGGTTAGCACGCAGTTACCGTCTAGGGGACTCAAAACTTCGTAAAAAGGCACACGTCACCAAGATATTGTTGGCAAATGGATCTAACCGATGGGAAATAGCGAAAAAAAGCTACCGAACTCCTCTGAAGTTATTGATGAGGAACTGGCGAAAGATATAGCCCGTCTCTACAACTGGGCTCAAGTAGAGGGTGCCTCTTATCGTGATTTTTTGAGGCAACGGAAGCCACGGCATATCAGAACCGCACAAGATCAAGATATTGAAGAGAACCAAGGCGAGAGTGCAGCTGTTTCTGAACCAGACGCCGAAAATCCGCGAAGCGTGGATGTGGCTGCTCGAACTCCCGAAGAGCCACGGATCATCGTTGAAACCTCTGCTTCGCAGGTTTCGACCAATCCCATTCAGCCTGAGCCGGTGAATTCTGTCACATCTGCGAACGCCGAACCGGCATTGCGGGATGTCCGTGTAACGCCTCTTGCCGAGGGTATTTCACCTGCTCTAGCGGTATATTCTCTTGCCGGTGGAGTAGGAAAGACCACGTTCTGCGCAAGTTTGGGCAGGATTTTATGCTCTCTGGGCGAGCAGGTATTGCTGGTTGATGCGTCCGTTAGCGGACTTTTACCTTTCTATTTCGGAGCAGCTGATCTTCGGACTGGACTGCGAACGTTTCTAGCGCCCGAACCACATTATCCTCCGCTTCAGGTTCTTGGAGCCGATGAGGTCACGAAGGAATGGCTGGACGGTGATGTCAAAACGGCAATGCTCCACGCCCAGCGGACCATCTTCGATCTTGGTTCGGCATCCATGAGCATGCTGCCAGAAATATTTGGCATGTGTGGCGTCGTCCTTATTCCCTTACTACCTGATTTGAATTCGATTTTGACCGTTTCCCGCATCGAGGCTTCCTTGAAGGCCATGAAATCGCGAGGGATTCAGATCCCTCCTGCTTTCTATCTATTCAACCGTTTTGACGAGAATGACCCGATGCACCAGCAGGCTCGCGGACTGGTCCAGCGACAGTGTGGTGAACATCTTTTGCCGATGACAATCCACAGCGGAGCGGAAATTGCACAGGCCATCGCTTCCAGAATGACGGTTGCAGACCATGTGCCTGAATCACACGTAACACGCGACTTTATGGAGGTCGCATCATGGGTGCGTAAGGTCGCGCCAGTTCATCTTGTAGGGAGGGCTCCTGGGCGCTGGAGCGAGCGATGAAGAGAATTTTGGTTCGATGGAAATCCCTCGGTACCAAATCCAGCCTTTGGGCAAGCATCGCGCGCATTGTTATTTACGGGTCTCTGCTTTTTCTAGCATTTGAATGCACAACCATTGATTTCAAATGGCCGGAGCAGGCTGTCCTTGGCATTCTGACAATCGCAATTACTTTCGCGATTCATCGTATTTCCGGCTCCGAACTCGTCACGCTCGCTCTGATGTTTGCCTCGATGCTTGCCACGGCGCGATACGCCTATTGGCGTTGCTCCACGGTCATCGAAGCTCTTGCCGATCCAGGTCATAAATTGGGGGTGATCAATATCGCCTTCATGCTGCTTTTACTTTCTGCGGAATTCTACGCATTCGTCATTTTGTTTCTGGGATACATTCAAACCATTCGTCCTCTTCGCAGACCCCCTTTCCCATTGCCGAAAGGTATAGAAGACTGGCCGCATGTAGATGTTCTTATCCCTACTTACAACGAACCTTTGTCTGTTGTGCGCTCTACGGCTTTCGCTGCCATGAATATCGACTACCCACAGGACAAGATGCACGTCTATGTGCTCGACGACGGCCGGCGGGAGGAGTTCCGGAAGTTCTGTGAAGAAGCCGATATCGGATACATTACTCGAACTGACAACAAACATGCGAAGGCAGGAAACATTAATCATGCGTTAGCTGTCCTCGATTCACCGTATGTCGCGATATTTGACTGCGATCACGTGCCGACGCGCAGCTTTCTGCAAGTCACACTCGGGTGGTTTTTAAAAGACCCCAAACTGGGGATGCTGCAAACCCCTCACTATTTTTATTCGCCCGATCCGTTTGAGCGAAATCTCCATCAGTTCATGGTCATTCCAAATGAGGGCGAATTATTTTATGGCGTTCTTCAAGATGGCAACGATCTGTGGAATGCCACCTTCTTTTGCGGTTCGTGCGCAGTTCTGCGTCGTACAGCACTCAATGAGATCGGCGGGATCGCTACCGAGACCGTGACAGAGGATGCCCACACATCCCTACGCATGCAAATCCGCGGATGGAATACTGCCTACATCAATATTCCGCAGGCGGCAGGCCTCGCAACGGAGAGTCTGTCCAGTCACGTGGGTCAGCGAATCCGTTGGGCCCGCGGCATGATACAGGTGCTGAGAACCGACAACCCTCTTTTCGTCCGTGGACTCAAGTGGCCGCAGCGGTTGTGCTATTTCAACGCGATGATCCACTTTCTTTATGCGGTTCCGCGTCTCGTATTTTTGACAGCGCCATTGGTCTACATGCTGCTTGGGCGCATTAACATTCCAGGTCACTGGATCGCAATTCTTGCTTATGCGATGCCTCACCTTTTTCTTTCGAACGTTACGAATTTCCGCATACAGGGAAAATTTCGCCACTCGTTCTGGAATGAGGTTTACGAAACCGTTCTAGCGCCTTACATACTTGGTCCGACACTGCTTGCACTCGTAAATCCGAAGCTCGGCAAATTTAATGTCACAGCAAAGGGTGGGGTCGTTCAGAAGAGTTATTTCGATTCACGGATTGCTCGTCCTTACGTCGCACTGCTGCTTTTGAATGTATTGGGTCTGCTTGTCGCACCAATTCGCTTCTTTTACTGGAATGCCGACCATCCAGGAACCGTTGCCATGAACGTTTTTTGGATTCTCTTCAATATGGTGATCGTCGGCACGGCGAATGCGGTGGCATTTGAATCGCGGCAAGTGCGAACAGATGTGCGCATCGATATGCATATGCCGGTTGAGATACGGCTGCCGGACGGAAGAAGCATTTTTGGTGAATCGGTGGATATGTCTTTGGGCGGGGCTGGGCTCAAACTCGAAGAGCCGTTAGCTCTAGAGGCTGGCTCCCAGATTCGGGTGATTTATCCATTACGCAAACAGGAGACGAACTTTCCTGCCTCTATCGTCAACGTAGATGGGATGAACTTGCGCATCAAGTATGACGAACTCTCTCTTGAAGAAGAAGAATTGTTAACGCTCGTACTTTATTCTCGTGCTGATTCCTGGTTGAGCCGAAGCGAGCGCCGCGAAGCAGATAGGCCCTTCCGCAGTTTTGCACGTCTCGTCCGTCTCTCAATAAAAGGAGTCGGTTATGCGCTTGGAACGTTGATCCCAAAAAGAAAGGCGCCAGAGTTGGCAACGGCAGCGCGTGCCGGAACAGCCGCTGTTATGATCGCGATGCTGTTGGCCGGAGCAGCCGCGCCCTTGCGCGCACAACAGTCGCGAAAATCTCCTGCATCTGTGGCTGGCCTTCCTTCTCCTATTGCTGCAATTCCGGGTGAAGGCGGCTTTCAGTCGACTTTCTCTCTAAAGGACATCGGAATACCGGAAGCGATTCTATTTCGCGGTGTTGCTGCATCGCGCAATATCCCATTTTCATTACCCCAGACTGAAGTTGTTCAAAGAGCAACGCTGCATTTGCACTACGCTTTTTCACCCGGCCTGATTGCTCAGATGAGCCACCTCAACGTATTTCTCAACGGCACACTGGTGACCACACTGCCGGTGCCGCAGAAAGTAGAGGACGTTCAGGATGCTTTAAGAGCTGATTTGCCTCTTCCGTCCGAGCTGCTGGTACGCAACAATGTGCTGGGATTTGAATTTATCGGTCACTACACGCAAAAGTGCGAAGATCCTGCAAACACTGTGCTCTGGAGTCGTGTTGAAGACTCCTCAAGCATAGAAATCTCCGGTTCATTGCTGCCGCTTGCAGATGATCTGAAAATCTTACCTTTGCCTTTTTACGATGGCGCAATAAGCAGTGCTTCAGCTTCGATTCCGTTTGCTTTTTCGGGTGACCGGCCCAGCAACAAGGCCTTTCAGGCCGCGGGTATTGTGGCTTCGTGGTTTGGAGTTCTCGCGAAATCGAGGCCGCTGAATTTTCCTGTGACTATAGGCGATACACTGCCGAAAGGCAATATCGTCCTCTTTGCCGAAGATCATTCCGCACTGCCAGCGGGCATCGATTTAAGCGGCGATGGGCCTACAATCGCTGTGCGCACAAATCCTGTCGATCCCTATGGAAAAGTGCTTATCATTGCAGGCGATGACGCAGATCAATTGATCACTGCAGCTCGTGCGATTACAACGGGAAATACGATGCTGCAAGGAACCACGGTCCATATTTCCGGGTTCCAGTTGCCGGAGGCCCGTCATGCCGATGACGCTCCTCTATGGTTAAAGACTGATCGCTTGTCACCGTTTTGGGATTATTCGGGTGATGCGGAGCTGCAGAGCGATGGATCGGGACCACTGCCTGTCTATCTTCGAGTGCCGCCAGATCTATATTACGGCGACCTGCAGAATATACCTCTGCACATGGATTACCGTTACAACGCTGTTCCTCTGGCAAACGGTTCTACCCTGCGTGTCAGCGCGAATGGCTCATTAGTCAATGAACTTCCATTACCGCATGAGAACAACCCCAAAAAGACGCTTGCATATAACGTAGCTGTGCCGCTAGCGAATATGCGGCCGTTTGCCAATACTTTTCTCTTTAATTTTTATTTTCAATTAGCGAAGACGGGAAATTGCCAAGATACAGCTCCGATCAATCTCCAGGGTGCCATCTTGCGTAGTTCATATCTGGATATTCGAGGGCTAAATCACTGGGCTGCTTTACCGAACTTGGAGTTATTCGCAAATGCCGGATTTCCGTTTACCCGTTTTGCTGACCTTTCTCAGACCGAAATCGTGGTACCACCGAGACCTACGCCGGATGAAGTCGGCGTATATCTTTCCTTACTTGCATATTTCGGCGAGCAGACGGGCTACCCTGCGTTACGTGTACGCGTGAGTGATTCCTCTAGTCTCGGAGGGGATGCGGACTACCTTATTCTTGGCGCGCCGGACGACCAGCCGGCATTCGCCCGGATTAGTCAACAACTTCCAATCGCCGTGAAAGAGGATGGTTTTTCGATCCACGATACCGGTGGCTTTTTTGCTTCGCTTCAACACGCATGGTGGCAAGTGGCCGAAATGCGGCCCAACTGGTGGTGGAAAGTAGAGCAGTCAAAAGATAGGGATGGCCTTCTGGAGACACTGGGCCAGTTTCCCGATGCGCTGATCCAGGGAATTGAATCTCCGTGGTCGTCGAACCGTTCGATTGTCAGCGTGACTTTGAAGAACGATGCTGCTGCGTCTTCCTTCGTCGCTGCTTTTATGAAGTCATCTACATCTGGTGACATCAGCCAGTCGGTAAGTGTTTTGCACGGAAATGACTTTACATCGTACCGTCTGGGCGATCGTTTTTATCATGTTGGCGATCTGCCGTGGTGGTCTCGCGTTCGTTATTGGCTCAGAGCATTTCCCTGGATGATTGTGGTATTGACCTTTGTACTCGGCCTCTTTGTTGTGCCGTGGACACGGGCATGGCTCGACCGAAGGGCAAAGGCGCGCCTGGAGGCGCAGGCAACATGAGGTGCTCCCTTTTGATGGTCGTGTTGCTCGGCATTCTGCTTTCACCAAAAGCAAACGCCGTGAGCTCGTGGCCATTCTGGGATCACTATGCTGCGCATTTTGTCAGCCCTCAGGGGCGTGTCATCGACCCGGATCAAAATGAGATGACCACATCTGAAGGGCAGAGCTATGCCATGTTCTTCTCTCTGATTGCAGGAGACGGCAACGCTTTCGAAAAGCTTCGGTCCTGGACGGAAGAGAATCTGGCGCAAGGAGATTTGACGAAGAACCTGCCGGCATGGAGTTGGGGACGCAAGAACGACGGCTCATGGGGTGTATTAGATTCGAATTCTGCCTCTGATTCAGATCTTTGGATCGCGTATAGCCTGATTGAAGCCGGGCGGCTTTGGGCAAAACCTCAATACAGCAAGACCGGTAAGACACTTTTGTCGCAGATCGCGAAAGAGGAATCTGCCGTGCTTCCGCAAGTAGGCACGGTATTATTGCCGGGACGATATGGTTTTCACCCGGATGCAGATCATTGGGTGGTGAACCCAAGTTATACCCCGCTGCCGCTCTTGCTGGCCGCAAACCAAGCAGCTCCAGACGGACCGTGGAAGTCAATGGCCACGGCTTTGCCGGTATGGTTACGACACGCAAGTCCATCCGGATTTGCCATGGATTGGGTGGAGTACACGGCAGATAAGGGATTTTCTCCGGTAAGTGAGCCGGGAAATTCTTCCAAGTCTCCGCGAGGCAGCTATGATGCCATCCGCGTTTACCTCTGGGCGGGGATGACGCCGAGAGAGGCGCCAGGTTCAGCGGAATTGCTGGAGACCTTTGCGCCCATGTCCAGCTATATAAAGACGCACATGGCACCTCCGGAGATTGTTGCTCCGGATGGCACTATTTTGGGCACAGCAGCGCCGCCAGGATTTTCGGCCGCGATGGTGCCTTTTCTTTTGAGTCTGGGAGACAAAGAGACTGCAGCCATGTTGTTGCGCAATGTGAACGCTCAATTTGATCCGTCAACCCAGTTGCTGGGTACTCCGTCGCGCTACTACGACCAGAATCTGGCGCTCTTCGCTTTGGGCTGGCGGGAACAACGCTTTCGGTTCGATCCGGATGGAACGCTGAGGGTCCAATGGAAAAAGTAAACCGCAACGTTTGCCGAAACCTGCTTCTCATAGCTACTTGTACGCTCGCGCTTGGTTTCACATCCGCTGCGTTAGCGGATTCTCCTGCCGAACAAGCCCTGTTGGCCAAGGCACGATCTCTGGCAGCCGGCGGTCACTTCGATATGGCAGTCCAAACGTGGCAGCAGGTGCTGCTTGCCGACCCCGCCAATCGCGAGGCTCTGCTTGGCGTTGCCAAGGCAGATATGCAGTTGGGGAAGTCCGACGAAGCGAGAAAATATCTCGACCGGTACCGTGCCGCTGGAGGTAATACTGCAGACATCTCCAAAATTCAGGCCATGCCGGATGTCGCGCCTCAGACAGTACGGATTGGCCAGGCAGGTCGCCTGGCTCAGAATGGCAAATATGCCGAGGCCATGCGTATTTATCGCGATGTTTTTGGAGCGACGCCGCCAGCAGGCAACTACGCGCTCGCATATTACGATACCGAAGCAGCAATACCTGCTGACAGACCACACGCTATTGAAGGGCTACGAAGACTATCCAGGCAATTCCCAGCTGATTCCCGCTATGAAGTCACACTTGGACGAATTCTTACTTACGACCCGAAGACTCGTGCCGAAGGCATTGCCATTCTGCAACGATACGATAGTGTTCCCTCGGCAGCAGACGCTTTAAAGCAAGCCGAAGACTGGAATGCAAAAGCCGTCACTACGCAAGTTGTTCCGTCTTCCGCGCCAACCAGTGAGCACGTTGCTGCTACGCCTGCCGGAGATCCACTGGAGGGGTCTGCTTACCGTGCCCTTAATAGTGGCCACCTGGACGAGGCGAAGCAACAGTTTCAAACCTTGCTGGATAAGAGACCGAATAATCCGCGTGCTCTGAGCGGCATGGGTTATGTGTACATGAAGCAGCAAAATTTTGCTGAAGCTGCTGATTTCCTTGAGCGGGCTCGTGCGGCGGGCGCCAGAGGGCTTGACAGCGCAATCTCTACCTCGCGCTTTTGGGAGAAGATGGCGCAAGCTGGCGATGCATTGCAATCTGGCAACAGTGAAGTTGCTATCGATACCTATCGTGCGGCATTGTCGCTTAAGCCATCCAGCCCCGAAGCTTTGGAAGGCCTTGCCGGGGCTCTGGTGCAAATAGGAAACACCGCAGAAGCAGTCGACACTTACGAACGCGCTGTAAAAGCCGCACCAGACAGAGAAGGAGCATGGCGAGGACTCTTTCTTGCACAATCCACGGCTGGCGACTCTCAGGCAGCGTTAGCGACCAGCGAACGCATGCCCTCAAATGTTCGTGCTCAGTTGGCTAGAGACCCAGATTATTTGGGTGCCCTTGCACAGGACAATCTGGCGTTGGGACGAAAAGCCGAGTCGGATCGAGTTATCGAGCAGGCACTTGCGTTGCCATTTCCGAATCAGGGGCGTGATCTGCCTCTCGATAAGCAGATGCAATATGCTGCATTGCTGATGACCGCGAAGCGCTATGAACCCGCGCTGCAACTCTACAGTCAGGTGGTGGCGGAAGACCCTGAAAACGCTGGAGCATGGCGCGCGTTGATTGCGGCACAGCATCAGCTTCAGCGCGACGATGAAGCGCTTGCTACAGTTGGCCGCATGCCGCAGTCTGTCTATAACCAGCAACAGAACGACCCCGGTTTTCTCGTACTCGTTGGTTCTATCTATCAAACGCGTCACCAATGGGATAGAGCACAAAAATATCTCGAAAAAGCATTGTCCGTAGCGCCTCCTCCTCAGTCGGGCATCGAACTACAGCTTGCAGATATTTATGCGGCGCAGGGAAATCAGCAGAAGGCGTATGCCATCTATCGCCGGGAGTTGGACCAAAGTCCCGAAAGTTTGCCGGCCTGGCGCGGCTTGTTGAGCGCATTACATCAGTCGAATCAAGATCGTGAGGCTCTGCGTCAAGTCACTTCCATGCCGGAGTCCGTGCATCTTCGGCTTGAACAAGATCCATCCTTCCTGCAAACCCTGGCATCCATTCAATCCGCGACTGGGCAGAGTCAGGCTGCGATACGGACCTTCACTCAGTTGTCGCAAATGTATAGCGATAGGAACATAGACGAGCCGGTTGATGTGCAGATTCAGTATGGCTGGGTATTGTTGAAAGCCGGCGACGATCAGCGGCTCTACGCTCTTGTATCGAATCTTTCCAATGCGCCTGACATGACAGGTGCTCAGCAAGCAGACTTCAACCGGCTATGGGCATCCTGGAGTGTACGCCGCGCGAATAGCGAGCTCACGGCAGGCGATCAGCGTCGTGCCGTAGCGATTCTCGATGCGGCAGCTCAGGCGTTTCCAAAGAATACAGAAGTTTACAGCGCGCTCGCGGGCGTTTATTTGAAGGCAGGTCAGCCTGAGCAGGCTGTAGCCATCTATGCCTCTCTTGATATGAGCCATGCGCCGCTTCCCCAATATCAAGGTGCCATCGGTGCGGCGCTCGCAGCCCGCGATATGAAGCAGGCCGAAACATGGCTGGAAAGCGCGCTCGACCAGTACAAGGATGATCCGACTATTCTGAAGATGGCCGCGCAATATGAACAGGCGCGTGGGAACTCAGATCGTGCAGCTGCTTATTATCGTGCCGCGCTAGATGCAATGGGGCCTGGATCCCCTGGCTTAATTTTCACACAGCCCGGCGTCCCGGGAAGCGGCGTGGGTGATCCAGGCGCAGCATCTCCTACGCAACAGCTTATGCAATTGCTTGCGCCGGGCAGACGCGCGACCCGCATGAGTGAACCGCTTGATCCAGTGGATAGCGGAAAAAGGACAGATGTTTCCTGGCAGGATGCGCCCGGCAAAAACGTTCCGACGCTTGGTGACTTTGCTCAATCTGGCCAGGACGGTCGTGTGAATGCATTTGCAAGAGAGCAGGGTGATCGTGGAGATCGACAACTCGCGTCGGTTTCCGACAACCCCGGCTTGCTTCCTCCGCCAAGAGCGCTAACACAACGCGCGGAAGATTATGTTTCCCCGTCGAGGATTCCCGTCAGCCACGTCCCTGCTCCCATCGAGAGGGAAGAAGTCTCTTCATCCGTAGACTATCTTGAACCCGCATCGATGAAAGTGCCGGTGCACCCATTGGTTCAATCTCAGGACGGCGCTTATAGTCGCTCATCCAGTACCACTCAGATCATCAATGCAAGCGATCCCAATCCTGCAAGCCGATTGCAAACTGCAATTCGCGAGATGAACGGACAAATTCAAATCAATGAAGCCGGGCAGCAGGAAGATCCCAGTGCTGTTCCGCAGAATCCAATCAACCCCAGCAACAGTATCTCCAGCGCTCCGTCACTTGCGAATACTGAGTCGGCACGGTCTGAAATCCCAGCGTTGCCACCATTGACAGGCCCAGGCGTGCATGTTGTCCGGGTGAAAACTCCTCGTGAACAGATCGAAGAGCAACTCGCGATAATCCAAGGCGCTTCAAGCGGCTGGATTGGAGGGGCATCCGGTGTCGATTATCGCAGCGGACAGCCTGGATATGACCGCCTTGCAGCCTATACAGGACAGATCGAAGGATCCAGCATGCTCGGGTCGGGAGTGCGCGCAACCGTTATCACGCGGCCTGTGCTCCTTGACTCAGGGGAAGCGACGAATACAGCAACATTTCAGCAGGGAACCCTGGCCGCCGGATCCGTTCCGTATGTCCAGTCCGCCGCGGGCATAGGCGGTGAATTGCAATTACGCACCGCTGCCTTTGGTGCGAGTCTCGGATACACGCCGCACGGTTTTCTCGTGGAGAACGTAACTGGAGGAGTGTATGTTCATCCGCCTACATCGCATTTCACGTTGACGTTCTCGCGCGATCCTATTTTCGATACGCAGCTCTCTTATGCGGGACTGCGTGATCTCGGAAGTAAAAGTGCTACGTATGTCGGCAACACGTGGGGCGGTGTGATCACCAATGCAGGCCAATTACAACTAGCCTTCGGCAACAGTACTTCCGGTTGGTATATCCAGGGTGGAGGACAGTACATTACTGGTCTACATGTGCAGGACAATAAGCGACTGGACGGAGACGCCGGTGCCTACTGGGCTGTTCTGCATCGCCCGCAATACGGCAATCTCACGATTGGCATGAATTTCTTCGGCATGCACTACGACAAGAATCTTCGCTACTTTACCTATGGACAAGGCGGATATTTTAGCCCAGCGGCTTATATGCTTGCCGGCATACCCATCACATTCAATGGACACTATGGCTCAAAGTTCCACTATCGTGCTGCGGGAAGCCTGGGTGTACAAGCCTTTCAGGAAGATTCGACCCCATACTATCCATTGGACCCGTCCATTCAGGCGGCAAGAGGAAACCCCTTCTACCCCGAACAGACGAATGTTGGAGGCAACTACAGTCTCGACGCAGAAGGTGCCTACGCGATTGCTGAACATTGGTACGTGGGTGGATATTTGAATTTCAACAATTCAAGAGACTATGCCAGCGAGAAGGTAGGTTTCTTCATGCGCTATCTTTTCCGTCCTCAACCGATGATTGAAGAGAATGGTCCTACCGGCCTTTTCCCAATTCAAGGCTTCCGTCCGCTGCAAGTTCCCTGATGTTCATTTGCTTTATCTCGATAAATCACTATGAGTTCTCGTGAAATAAGAGAACAGTTACGCTTTCATGCGGGAACACATACTGCCTTCCGTCTGTTTTCAACTGCTCTTCCGCTCTTGCCGGAATTACTTGTTCCGGATCGCCCTCCGAAGCCCACTGGAGATTCTTCCCGATGGACTTCTTTTAGACAGGTGCAGAACGATGAAGAAGACGGGGAAGGAACTAGCGCATGGGACGGCAGGTTAAAATAAATTGAAGTTCAGCTGCGATATTCTTTACAGCGTGCTTCGTGTGGCCCCGTAGCTCAGGTGGATAGAGCAACGGTTTCCTAAACCGCAGGTCGGAAGTTCGAATCTTCCCGGGGTCACCATAGAATCAATAACTTACATAGGTATAAAATACCCTCAAAAGTGCTTGGTGTCAGTTCTGGTGTCAGTTGTGCTAGACTGCTGCTTTGAGTGCGCTTATGGTCGAGAAAAAGACTCCATCCAAGGTCAGAGGGGTGTACGAGCGGGACCCGGGAAGTGGCATCTGGTGGATTCGCTTTACGGAGACTGGTAAGATTCGTCGCGAAAAGGTTGGACGCCGTTCCGACGCGATTGCGCTCTACCAGAAACGGAAGGCGGAAGCCCGTGCGGGCATAAAACTTCCCAGCAACTTGCGACAGCGGCCCATCACCATCTCCGAACTTGGGGAGGAAGCGAAGCAGTGGTATAAGGACCACGACAAGCGGGATCTTCGCACCTTCACAGGCCGGATGGATTTGATCATCAAGGAATTGGGCAGTCGTGCCGCCGACACGGTGAAACCCAAAGAAATCGACGACTGGCTCAGCAGTCATCCCAGGTGGAGTCCAGCTACCAAGAACCGGTACAAGACCGTACTGAGTAAGGCTTATCAGCTCGCTCTCCGCAACGACAAGGTCAGCCGCAATCCGGTCCGGTCAGTCGAGCACAGAAATGAAGGGGACGGTCGTATACGGTATCTCAGGCCCGAGGAGGAAATTAGCCTCAAAGCGGCGATCGCAAGTCGGTGTCCTGGGCACATGCCGGCGTTTGTCTTTGCTTTGCACACCGGACTACGGAAGTCCGAACAGTTCGGGTTGAGATGGAGCGATGTAGACATGAGCCGCAAAGTGATTATCGTTCCCCATCCCAAAAACAATCGGTCGCGGGAGATCACAATGAATGAAACCTGCTTCGCGGTGATCGACGATCTGTATCAGAACCGTCCTGATGACGACCGGGTCTTCCGGTCAGATCGATATAAGAAGCGGCCGATCATAGACATCAAGAAAGCTTTCGAAAGCGCGGTAAAAGAAGCCAAGATCGAGGACTTCACTTGGCACTGCCTTCGTCACACCTTCATAACCCGACTGGTGCAGGCTGGGGTTGATTTACGTACTGTCCAATCTCTGGCAGGACACCAGAGCCTAGCCATGACGGGACGCTACGCGCACTTTGCTCCCGCCCTGAATCAAGCTGCCGTCCGGCGACTCGATCCCGTCGCGGTCAATTGAATTCCTCTGATCTGAGATTGGCCCACTCGTGCACTTTCATCGTAAGCGAGTGCGCTGTCGTTCAGTCACATCACACCCAACCAGTCGACTTTGAGTTCCTCAACTATGCGATTGGACTCGACGTAACTGAAAGATAAGGGAACTATCGACACATCCCGTTTTGACGACAAAGTGAGCTCACCTTCCTTTCATCATCGCAGAACGGGATGTTCATCCGATTGAGCGATTGATGGAAGTCATGTAGCTCATCCCAAATACAGTGCTCACACAGCAGGGCACGCAATACACTCTGGAATCAAACTTCCACGATCGTCAAGCATCAGTTCAAGAAAAATTAATCGGAACGACGGTAGCTACGCAGCGAGAACATGTCAGGGCATCTTCTTTCGAAAGGTGATTGGCACAAACACTTATTCAACCCGTTGTGCGTTGAGGGTGATCGTCGCGAGCAAATCGTGGGAAGTTTCGCACGGAAATCAAGACTCGAAATGTGAATTTAGCCATTTCGCGCGCCGCTGCACCTAATCGCATTGAGCAGAATAACCTGCTCATTTTCTGCTAGATAAGGCGCAGTGTCGTTCTGCACTCGGTCGCATCTCAGCGCACGAAATTCGAAATCGAACGGACACCAAAACGGACACCAAATCCACCTGACTCGAATTCCGGCGCATTCACCTGACTATGGCTTCAGTAATTTCGCGGGCACGATCTCAGACATACTTTCATCAGTCGGCTCGTAATGCCCGTAGTGGATCTGCGAACCGTCCAGGAACTTGCAGGCCGTAGGAACATAACGATAATTGTGCGACACAGTCACCCGTCGCCCCATCACAGTCAGAAGGCATTCGAGGAATTGGAGGTCCCGGACAGGACCCGAGTGGAAAAGGTCTCGCCGTCAGCGGATAACCGGAGTATCTCTCTAAGTTTATTCCGTAGGTGATCTTCGTACAGAACCCAATCCTTCCAAGAGCTACAGCTCGAACGCAATCTGGGCCGGCAAGAACAGGAGCAGCTGTGCGTGAGCCGGAGCCGCAGATTCGTATTGAACAGGCTTTGCGCGCAAGGCGACTCAACGAGGCCAAACACAGAAAGATCCCGGCATTTCGGGTCTTTGGCGATCGGGCGCTGCGTGGTATCGCTGCGACCTGTCCTCGAAACGATGCAGAGTTGGTAGCTGTGCCGGGAATCGGGATGAACATCGTGAAAAAATATGGCACACAGATCTATCGTCTAATTACGGGATCGAGTTGATTTCGAAATATGGGCAGTTCGCGTATCCGCGTTCTTCGCTATCGGCCCGGTCTTGTCGTCGGGAAGGATGTCGCAGCTTTCGCCTTTTTCATCGGCCCTCCTCCAATTTCAACGGAACAAGGCGACTCGGATTTCTCCACGGTAGCTTATTGCCATTCCGTGATCGGGGCCGACCCTCCCAGCGCATCTAATCGGGCAAACCTACTCCAGAGGGCGCCCTTTTATGATGTGTGCACGCCACATAGGCCCGTTGGCCGCCAAGTGTCCGAACAGCCTACTTTTCTGCCAAGTGGTTCACCAAGCCAGGACTAGGTCCGGAGGCTTGGACCAGCGAAGGGACTACAAGGTTAAAAGCTATCAAGGATTCACGAAGCTGAGCATTTCTATTGGACCCACCCGGCTATTGCGGTATCCATTGTGGATGGCTTGTGAATAGTCCGCCTACAAAACCTAATTGATACACGAGAAATGATCCGAAACAAAGACTGACCATGCCGGAGGCCACTCCGAGATAACGGCTAAGGATGGAAAAGCGATGCCCAGCATAGGCCAGAGGTAAAGCAATGGCCGCAGTCATGCACATCATGCCAACCATTGTTCCAGCGCCGAAGATGAGCAGATATACGGTTGCCCAGACAGGGTTGTGAATCGTCGACAAGACCAGTAAGGCCACCGCTGCGGATCCCGCGAGCCCATGCACCAATCCGATTACCAGCGGTCGGACGCATTGATACAGACCTAAACGGCCAACCGAGTTCTGGTACAGGCCGCCTATCGCGATCTCGACACCCTGCCCCGCGGCTTTCTCAGCCGGATTTAGACTTGCGATGGCCGCCGGGGTGAAGTAGGCGGTCACCTTCTGCATGAGGCCGGTGAGATTGAGAACGCCGAGGAGAATCAGCATAATGGCGACGCTGAATTCCATGGATAACCCGATACGAGGTGGAATCTCTACCCCGAAGAGAATGATCAGAGAGCCGACAATAAAGATCGTGATCGTGTGACCCATTCCCCAGATGGAACCAATAAATGCCGCATTGCGGATGCTTCGTTGCCTGGTGACGATGGTTGAAATGGCAACCACGTGATCCGCATCGGTGGAATGCCGCATCCCCAAGATCAGGCCCAGACCCGTGACGAACAAGATGGGTCCAAGTCTCTCTTTGGAAAACAGGTGCACATCGAGATGCACGGCTGAGAGGGCCTGTATTGTCAGGACCAAGCCGAGGACAGTGATACATGCGGAGGACGCGACCGGCAGCCAACGCCTGGTGAGCGGACCGTCGACCTGAAGGCCTGTCATGAAGCGGCGCGCGTAGACCATCAACATGCCGAACGCAATTAGAACAGCCGCAAGTCCGACGCTGAAGGCCACGATCAGAAAGAAGCCCAGGCCGATCCGATGCAGCGCAAAAGCGCTTAAGAGTACGATCAGTGCTGCCGGGCATGGGATGATCCCGCCAGTGATACCCAAAGTAAAAAGCTGAGTCAGGCTTACAGATTGTGCGGAATTCGTATTGCTTCCGACCGGATTGAATTCTATCTGCTCTTCTGTTGGCTTCTTCCAGAACATCCAGTGACCATGGGATGCGCCTGGGGCATGAGAGTGATCCGTGGCCGCGCCGGTCAGGCGACGCATGAGCATGTAGCATCCAAGACTCGCAATCGTGATCCCCGAGAAAGCGCCCAGCCAGGGGTAGAGTTGCTCGGGCACGATGTAGCGTGATGCGTACAACGTGATCGCTCCCAGTGCGAATACGCCGGCGGTATGAGATGCGCTGACGATTATGCCCAGCAGCACAGCGTGCCGCGCGGTGCCGCGAGAGCTCACAAGATAGGCGGCGACGATGGTTTTGCCGTGGCCAGGCTCCAACGCGTGCAGCCCTCCCAGACCGATAGCAATGAATGCAGCGGTGAACAGGAACCAGGCGCTTAGATGCTGGGCGGTGATCAGCTCGGTAAATTTGCTGCGCGGCGTTTGTTGTTGATTGGCCTGGAGATGCACGGTAGTCGAATGCGCCAATGCAGATTGCGCCGATTCGAGTGATGCCGCAGCAGGTACAGTTGCGGTGTGCTTATGTATGGGCTCAGCATTCACGGCTGTGCTGGGATGATTCTGCGGAAATGTCATATCGGCCGCCGGAGCCTCTATATGCCGCGATAATGGCTTGGAGGTTTCGTGAGACTGCGCGTCAGCGACTGGCGGCAGCGCGGCTAATAGTGACGCCTCAAGACACTGAGGAGGGCTGGTGAGCAGATCGGTCGGATAGTTGCTCAACTCGCCGCTGCGATCCGTCGATGGAACCGAAGTACGGAGCAAAGAGCCGGCAGAAGCCAGTGCAATGATCTCCTTCCATCCGGAGTGTCCTGGGTAGTTGTTGTCCTCATAATGCAGGGTTACATGCTTCCGATCCGTGATCGATGGGGCCGATGGGTAAATCGCTTCGTAAACGAAGCCCATCTTCATCGTGGGAAGGCCACCCGCGCCAGGAGGAAAGATGACTCCGCTCGAGACCAGACGCAGTGGAATCTGTTTGCCATCGATATCGAGTATGAGACCGTGTCCGAGTTCTGCGCCGCGGGCAGCCACGTAGCGGACTACCGCCGCGGAATTCTGATCCATCGGGGTTGCGGCAATGTTCCCTTGCTGGAGTTCCTGATAGGTGGGAATCTCTGCCAGATCGATGAAGTACCGGACGATGATTCGGTCGCCCTGCAGATCGATCCTGGAATAATGATTGACGCTGAAATTGCCCATGGGATGAGCCGCAGCCAACCGACAGAGGCCCAGCAAGAAAAGCAGCGTGAAGAGCCTGCCAAACTTTTTAGAGAGCATATTATTCAGAGCCTTCCTTTGATTCGGATTGTGCTCCCAACGCCTCAAGTCTCTGTTGCGCTGCATTTGCATAGATCAAATGAAAATGCGGGTTGATCTGGAGCGCTTCCTTTAGTTCATTGCGAGCCTGCTCTGGCTGTCCCATGCGCTCGGCGATCATCCCGGCGTGAAAGAGAAGAAGCGAGTCCCGTGTTCCGAATCGCATGGCTTTCTCACTTGCCTGGGCCGCCTCTGTCAGCCTGCCATTTTTATAGAGAGCCCAGGCCAGAGCATCCCAGGTATAAACGTCATGCCGGACTTCAAGCTCTTTCTGCGCGAGGTCGAGAGCCTCGGCGAGCTTCATATCATGATCGGCGTAGAAGAGTGCCAGATCGCGATTGTGCAGCACTTGATTGATGTGTCCAAGCAGTCCAATGTACTCGACCAGCGCATACTGCTTCTGAGCCTCTGCCTGGTTTCCAGATCTTGCATAGAGATCTCCCAACTCCGCCACGAAGATAGGCATAGGGACGATGGCAATGGCCTTTTCGTAGAGCACGATTGCTTGCGCATATCTGCCATTGTTCGCTCTGAGCTTACCCAACGCTGCCAAAGCGCGATAGTCTCCCGGATGGATCTTCAGAGCGGTAATGTAAGCAGCATCGGCGGAAGCGGAGTCACCAACCTGTGTTTCATACTCTCCCAACTCGTAGTACAACCATGCGAGGTTTTCACTCGGCAATTGAGCTTCGACTCCCTCGGTGACGGCTGTCTTCATGAGGGAGATCGCCCCGGCGGTATCACCGGCGATGAATTTGAGATAGGAGATTCGACTGTCTCGCGCATACGCGGCACGCGGCGAGAGCGTCATGTCACGAGGCGTCAGTCGGCCATACGCAACGCCAGCTTTGTCGTATTCACCCATATCGGCGTATGCATCTCCGACAATGGCGAATGGCGAGACATCGCCAGTACCGAGCGAGAGTGCTCGCTGTGCATAGGTGAGCGCGTCGGCAAAGCGATGCTCCCCCATGCAGACCTCAGCCATCGTTCCCAGTGCCGCGTCAGCTGAAAAATCCGCTGAAACCAGATCGAGCGACTTAGTAAGGGATTGCTCAGCGAACTGATAGTCACTTACGTCGCCCGTCTCTCTCGCGCGCTGGAAATACGCAGCACCCAGTCCCGCATACGCTGTGGCGTCAGTCGGACGGCGAGCGACAGTGGCCTGGGCGCTTTGAATAAGATGGTCGGTGCCAGTTGGGTGAGGTGTGAGCAGGGCCTCGGGAACAGGGGCGAAGACCGGGGCGACGGTCGCCGTTCCAATGTTGATCGAGGCGGCTTTATGATTCGACCGATCCGCAGCGGTCAGAGGATCGTGCACCACAGTGGCCTGCAACAACGCTGGAGCAGGCACGATCTGAGCGACCGTCTGCTCATGCTCATCTGTTGCCTTCCCAAGACTTGCGGACTTGAGAGCATCGGCGGCGTACTCAGATTCAGGATTGGACTGAAGAGAAAGCTGGAAGTATTTAGTGGCGTCTACGCTGTGGTTCAGTTTCTGTGCGAGGTGACCGGCGTGATCGAAGATCTGAGCGTTTTGAATTCCGACCGCAATGGCCTTCTGCGCCGCGGCGTCCGCGTCCTGGAATTTTGCATTGGCGTAGAGAGCCCAGGCATAGGCGTCGAGCGTCCATACATCCTGCCGCACTGTAATCTCCTGCATCGCAAGCTTCAATGCACTGGACGCGTTGGCAGGACTTCCGGCGTACATCAAAATGAGGTCGAGCCTCGACTGGTCGGTTGTTCTTTCAGGATCGCTTGCGAACGTCTCGAACTCCGCATAGGTGGCGCGAGCTTCCTTGGGCTGCCCCGCGGCCTCCTGCGCTTTTGCTAGCTGATAAAGAACGTGCGGGTTGTTATCGATGGACGTGGCCTGCAGCAACAGCTGAACTGCGTCGCTCGCTCGATTCTGACACATGCGAACGCGGGCCAAATTCTCTATGGTGTAGGGGTAATGAGGGAAGAGCTGTTGGGACTGTTCCAAGGTTTGAGCTGCTGCGTCAATCTGGCCTGATTCGGTCTGGATCGACGCAATTTGATTGGCAATCCACGCAAGGTCTTCCACCTCAGTCGGCGAGGTCTCCGAATATGCCAGGTTCAGAAAGTCGATTGCACCATGCGTATCGCCGTATAACGTTCGCAATTTGGCTCCGATCAGGAGTCCTGGAATGTTGTTGGGTCGCATATTCAGCATCCACTGGGTGTTGGACTCTGCTTCTGGATAGTTGCCGAGTGCGATGTCTGCCTCGGCAAGATACCCGTAGGTCATTACATCGTCAGGCGTGCGGTGGTTGAGTACGGTAGCTCTTTCTTTTGCCTGCGTATATTGATGCCTGCTCAGCATCAGTGCTACCTGAGTTCTCTGCAATTGGAAATCATCCGCGTTCAGGCTTAGACCTTGAGCCAGGGCAGTGTCTGCATCCTTCAAATATCCGGGATCGGCGGTCTCGCGAACTCGCGCCAGAAAAGCGATCGCAAGCTCGTTATAAGCCTGAACCTTCTTCGGGGCTGACTTGAGCTGCTGCGTGGCCGCCGCGATACGCAACTGCGCGGGCGTAGCACTCTGAACGGCCGCCACATTGGAGACGCCGGGATGATCCGTCGCACCTGCTACGGTTTGTTGGGCGAGCGCGGCGACGGAGGTGAGTGCGGCAAGAATACAAAATATTGCGTACCGATATTTCATACAGAACCTATTCGCGAAAGTTTCTGGGATAGTTCTCCGCGCGAAAACATATTTCGCGCGGAGAACCGGTTAGGATCGAACAACCCGTGGCGGCGGTTAATCGACCGGACATGGCGAAGGCCCACCCTGGTTTGCTGGTGGCGCATCGGAGTTCTGCATGCTGGAGGACGTTGGCTGATCCCCGCAGCCCGTAGGATCGCCCGGGCTGATATGGCGGCTGTTTCGTCCACTGTATGCAAAATGAACATACGGGAACATCTCTTGCGGAGGAACGTCGGGAGCGTTGACGCCATCGCCGAGCAGGTTGTTCGGCGCAACATTGAAGCCGGGACTCAAAATGCCACCAACGCCCACACGCTCGACAATATCGACGACATCATCCGTGAGACGGCGACCATTTGGGAATCCGGCAGGATCGCCAGCAATCAGACCCAGCCGCTTGCGCTGCGCCTTCGGAGTGGGAGGTACACCAGTGTTGAGCCGCATCAGGTCAGCAATCGGCCCGGCTGGAGTACCTTTCGGAGCTATCGGTGCGGCATATGTCACCAGCGGCAGAAGATCGGTTCGGGGTGGAGTGGGTATCTTGAACCCGTATACGGCGTTGAACACTCTTCCGATCAGGGGATCGAGGTCGAACGAAGCGAATTGCATGTCTTTCACCGGCTCTGACATGCTCCAGAAGTCCTTGCTTCCTGTACCGATGATCAATTCGTTGATGAGTGGATTGCCAAAGCGTTGTATCTGAGCCAGGCGGCCAAAGTTTAGGGCAGGGTTTGCGAATCTGCGAATGGTGATTTCTGTTCTGGATGTTGTCGCCCAGGTACCGATCGTTCCTTTCGGATCAGTGGCGGCGTGGAGGGCTCCGTCGCAAGTCAGAAGTTTAATCGGCACCTCGATCGCGATGGTGTTGACGTTAAATCCGGCAACCGAATTCGGCGCCGAACTGAGCTGGTCGTCGGCGTCCTGCTCAGGAGTTAGAGCTTCAACGCCGGTGCCGGCGCGGTAGTTGAGACTGTCGAAGGTTGCGCCCAGATCAATGAAGAAAGGATCTGCGGCTGTGCCTGCGAAAACGCGAATATTGGAATCGCCATCTCGTCCTTGCAGGTCATAAATGCCCTGCGTAGCCAGGGCATTGTAATCTGGCATCGTGCGCGGGCCAACGTTGCTTGGAACAGCGATCAGGGGGCTGCCAGTTGTATTCGTCAATGCAATGTCGCGATCGCCCTTGATCATGTTTACGGAGAATGTCTGCTGTAGGCTCAGGCCTGCGGCGCCGTCTCCGGTCAGAGAAGTGATCGCCGGGGGAACAATCGGCGTACCGGGTTTGATGGGTGCTGGCGAGTTTGCCGGCGCGTTCACTCCATTGCCCGCTCCTGCGTAGCCCACAGGGAGCCCGGCATCGAGGATGTGAGTCTGGAAGCGGAACTGAAAGATGACGTCCGCCCGTGCATCATGATCATTGTCGATTTTGATCTGATACACAATCGATGGATCAAACGGAAAATAGTTTGGCCCATTGCTGGGTTGCAGGAATGGGTCGACGTTCAGGACAAAGGTGACGCGATCTGGATGATCGTAGCTGACAAAAGCATAGAAATCGGTGATGTCAGCGGTGTGATCCAGTGCGGTAATGGGTGCTTCCCGATGGCTCGATGCAAACACCCCGGGCGGCATAGCGATCAGTAGACTCAATACGAGTCCGGCTGCGGACTTCAGTTTTGACATACGGCTCTCCCAATTTGTTTGAAGGCGTTGGGGAACGGAAGAACCTAAACCAGACGGGGCCGAATTGCAGGGTTGAGGGACTCCCGGTTCGTGTCAATGGATACGTTGTGATCTCGACACTGGATTGCATGGGGAGAAAAAATATTTCGACTTTCGCAATCCAGATACCTCTCTCGATGCGTAACGATCTACACAGGGCCCATATGCTTACTCGGTATCAAGGCTCCGGAACCGTCATGTCATCGTTTCGGGGAACCTAAAGGAACCCACACGGCGTTCCCGCGGAGAGCATTATCGTCCGCGTAGCGCGCTCCGATCCCTGAGGTAGAAATGCCTGCTTCGAAGTTGATCGTGCCATTTAACTGCGTGAGCGCGCTCTTATGGAGTCTGGCCGTTGTATTTCTTCTTGTTGCCGTCTTGCCGCTGCGAGCAGCCGTTGGAGGCAGTGTCGCCGGGATGGTTAAGGACTCCAGCGGAGCAGTCGTACAAGGGGCGGCCCTCAGCCTTGCCAACACCGCTCAACAGGCTGTCTATCAAGCCATTTCAGACAGTAAGGGCTTCTATACCTTCCCTGATCTTCCTGTTGGCCGCTACAACCTCACGATTTCAGCCTACGGATTCAGGACGCAGCGAAAGACGGATCTGCAAGTGGATACAGACTCGGCTCTGAAAGTGGATGCAATTCTTACAGTCGGGATAAGGTCGGACACAGTAACAGTCTCGGCCGTATCCGACGTGGGGGTTGAAAGCATCGCGACCCACCTTGGTGAGGTCATATCCGGTGCACAAATGACCGAGCTGCCATTGAATGGAAGAAGCTACACGGACTTGTTGGCAATTCAGCCGGGCGTAGCGCCGATTTCAACCCTGTTGCCGAACTCCGTCATCATGGCGGGCGTTACCGGGAGCCTCGACCCATCGGGTGACTTGAATGCTGGAAACCTGTCTATCAACGGTCAGCGTGAATCTTCAAATGGTTTCCTGGTAAACGGCATCGATGTCCAGGAGCACATGAGCGGAGGCACCTCGATCATTCCCAATCTCGATTCGATCGAAGAGTTCCGTGTAATAACCAGCAACTTCGATCCGGAGTACGGCAACTACAACGGTGGCTTGGTCACTGTCGTCAGCAAACGGGGCGGCAACTCGTTTCACGGCAACGCATTCGAGTTCTTCCGGAATACCGGACTGGATGCGAGAGGTTATTTCGATCCGACTCGTTCGACATTCAACCAGAATCAGTTTGGCGGTACTATCGGCGGACCGCTGAGGCACGAAAAGCTCTTCTTCTTTGCCGACTACCAGGGAACTCTTAAAAATGAAGGCGTTTCAACCGGCAACATCTCTGTGCCGACTATTGTGCAACGTAGCGGCAACTTCAACGACCTCAGCGGTTCTGTGAGCGGCCCTTATCTGGCATCCCTGCTCACGCAGAAGTTGGGTTACACGGTAATATCCGGTGAACCATATTCCCGGGTCTTCCCTGACGGCGTGATTCCGCAAAGCACGTGGTCGACTCCGGGCAAGAATTTGTTGCAGTACATTCCATCTCCCAACGTCAGCGCAAGTCAGTATTCAACCTCGGCCTTTGCACAGACTGTTCGCGACAACAAGGGTTCAATCCGCATCGACGGCAACAGCCGCTTCGGTCAGATATCAGCGTATTACTTCGTCGATGACTATCACCTCGACAACCCCTATCCGGGCTCGGTTGCCGGGGCCAGCATACCCGGCTTCGACGCTTTGTTCATTGGGCGTGCGCAACTGTTGTCGTTCGGCGATACCAGCGTGATCGGCTCAAATACCGTCAATGAGTTCCACGCTGGATATCTTCGCAACGCCAACATCATTGGACAACCTAGGGGCGGTCTGGGCGTGAGTCTGGCCTCGCAAGGTTTCACCACCGGCATTGGTACGCCGGGTATCGTAGAGCAGGCCCCGCAGTTCGAAGGCGTTGAAAATATCACATTTCCCGGCTTCGTGATGGGTGTTCCCATCACGAATGAGACACAGGCCAACAACACATACTATGTGAGCGACGGTCTATCGAGAGTGATGGGATCGCATACTCTGAAGGTTGGCGGACAATTCCATATCGATCAGGTAAATGAACATCCGAACGCGACATTCAACGGAACGTTCAATATCAACGGGACAGAGACCGGTGACCCCTATGCCGATCTTCTGATAGGCGTTGCAAGCAACTACACGCAGTCCTCCGGTCAACCGTTTTATTTGCGCAACCGCTATCTGGGCGTCTATGGGCAGGACAGCTGGCGCGCCCGAAACGATCTCACGATCAACGCCGGACTGCGCTGGGACGTGATCATGCCCTTTTGGGAGAAGTACAACCAACTGCAGACCTACGTTCCTGGATCCCAGTCCACGCTCTATCCTGGAGCGTTGCCTGGGCTGTTGGTTACCGGTGACCCGGGAATTCCAAAGACGCTCGCGCCAACAAGCTACAAAAACTTTGCTCCGAGGGTTGGATTGGCCTATTCGCCGCGGCTTGAACACGGACCTCTTAAGGCGCTCCTCGGAGGCAGCGGCAAGAGCAGTCTTCGGGCCAGCTACGGTCTTTATTACACCGAGTTTCCGGGACTTCTGGCCGGCATCATGTACGCTGTGCCGCCCTTTGGGTATAACTATCTAAGTCCAGGGCCGCCCCTACTGGACACGCCGTTTATAACTGCTGCCAGCGGCTTCAATAACGGACAGCGTTTCCCGTTTTCATTTCCGCCGCATAACGTCTCAAGGTCCCATCCAGACAACTCCATCAATTGGGCGAATTTTGTGCCACTGTCGGCTGATCCGTTCTTCTATTACCGTAATCGTGCCCCGTACATCAACAACTACATGTTTTCGATTCAACGGGAGATCACCTCGCGTACGCTGCTGACTGTCAGCTATGTCGGCAACCAGGGACACCACATCCTGGCCGTCGTTCCAGTGAACACTGGCAAGCCGGCTCTGTGCCTCAGTATCCCCGCCTGCGGTCCCTTTGGGGAAGATACGACCTATACCAACAGCGTGGGGCAAACCGTGCAAGGCACCCGCGTCGGCCAGGGAACGGATTACGGCGAGAACACAGCCGACGAGTCAGTGGCCAACTCCAGCTACAACGCGATTGAAGCGACCCTTCGTTATCGGCACAACGGCTCACAGTTCCTGCTGAGCTACACCTATGCGAAATCAATCGATCAGGGATCGAACATCGGCGAGCAGCTTAATCCAATCAACTCGAGACAAAGTCGTGCTATCTCTGCGTGGGACCAGAAACACACTTTCATCGCAAGTTATAAGTGGTCGTTGCCTGTCGAGAAAGTTGTGCACAGGTCAAATCGTCTAACCACTGATTGGAGCGCATCCGGAACGACCCGCTTCGCCACCGGCTTTCCTGTGACGCTCTACGACAATTCCGACAATTCACTGCTCGGTACATTGGGCAACGGCGTGAATAACTATCTACTCGACACCCCGCAGTACCTGCCCGGCCCGCTCAAGATCAATAACAACGGCCGCAACGCTAGACCGGCCTTCAATACGACCTTATTTCCCGAAGAGGCTATCGGTCAGTTGGGCAACGCCAAGCGCCGCGTCTTCTATGGGCCGGGAACTAGTAACTTCGATTTGACGCTACAAAAAACTGTACGCCTGGCCGAAGCGAGATCGCTGGATTTTCGGGCGGAGGCATTCAACGCCTTCAACCATACGCAGTTCTACGGTCCCGCATCGGTGGACGGGCAAGTTGAAGACCCCAACTTCGGCCATATCGTCAGCACTGCGGAGCCTCGCCTGGTGCAGTTTGTCGCAAAATTCAATTTCTAGGAAGATGAATCATTCACGTCGCTGTGGTACAAAGAATTCCACTCTGTAAGGCGCTCCCCCAGTCAGCATCTCCGCCAAGAGGCGGATGGTATATTCGCGACGCTGAACAATTCGACGGTTTGGTTTGCCCGTATGCACTCTACAGAAGTAGCGGTGGCACGGAGTGGATGTCAGCGAAGGTCATGAGTGGAGTTTTCGTGCTCGATCTACGCGCACGGGACGCTCTTCACAACGGTCGGATAATGACCGCGCATCGGAAGCCTTGATCGCTCGGGTCGCTGGTGGAGATGAGCCCGCGCTAACCTGTCTCTACGACAGCACGAACCGAATCGTCTACGGCCTGGTGCTGCGGATTCTAGGTGAGCCGTCATCCGCCGAAGACATAACCATGGAAGTGTACCTGCAGATCTGGCGCACCGCCGAGAGTTATGATCCTCAGCGCGGCACCGTGTTGTCCTGGCTCGCCACTTTGGCCCGCAGCCGGGCTATCGACAGCTTGCGCAGCCGTAAAGTCCGTCGAGCCGAACTCGAAGAAAACGTCGACGAAAGTGGCTAACCTGCGCGACCCCCGGCCCGGTCCGGAGCTGGCTAGCGTCGAGGATGGGCGATTTTGTGCCCTTGACAATCGATAGTCGAATATCTACCATCGCTTCCTATTGAGGGTCGAACGTCTTCCATGACTAAAAAGCAGGTACAACAGCGAGGGAATTTGCTACAGGGAACCCTAGACATGCTTGTCTTGCGAACGCTTCTCTATGGGCCGGCACATGGCCATCAGATTGGCAAACATATTCAGCGGACCACGAACGATTTCCTGCAGATGCAGCATGGTTCTCTCTATCCTGCATTGCATCGCTTAGAGGAGAGAGGCTGGGTCACCTCGAAATGGGAGACGGCTCCGGATCGCAACCGGGAGTTCAAGTATTACCGGCTTACGGAAATCGGCAGAAAACAGCTTGTAGTCGAAGAATCGCAATGGAAGCAGATGGCGGAAGCTGTGGCCCGCGTAATGTGGCCTGCCGTTGAGGAGAGCTGAAATGCGATGGTGGCAGAGCTGGAAAGGAACCGCGAAACGGGATGCTGACCTTGAGCGGGAGCTTCTTTCCGATCTGGAATTGGAAGAGGAAGAGCAGCGGGAGCGTGGGCTGTCTGCAGAAGAAGCTCGTTCTGCAGCACGGCGCGCCTTCGGTAACACAACGCTGATTCGCGAGCAGACACGCGCGGCCTGGAGCCGGGTCTGGCTGGAGCAGCTCGTGCGCGACGTGAAGTACGGCACGCGCACGCTACTGCGCTCGCCCGAATTTGCTGTCGTCTCCGTGCTGGTGATGGCGCTGGGCATCGGCGCGACTACAGCGCTCTTCACCATGGTGCGTGCAGTGCTGTTGCGGCCGCTGCCGTTTCACGATTCCGGCAAACTGGTAATGCTCTATGAGCACTATCGCCAGAACAAAGGCGGCGACGGGTTCAATGCGGTTGCGCCAGGCGACTATCGCGACTGGCGCAGCCAGACCCACGGCTTTGAAGACATGGCAGCGATGCGCGGCTACGGAGGCATCTTTTCCGGCGTGCATTCCGAATTGCCAGAAGTCGCGCAAAGCGCGGGCGGCTCGGCGAATCTCTTTCCACTCCTCGGCGTAGCCCCCGCCTTTGGCCGCCTCTTCACCGAGGCCGAAGATCAGCCGAAAGGCGAGCCTGTAGTCCTGCTTACCTGGAGCCTCTTTCAGCGCCGCTTTGCTGGAGATCCTGGCATCATCGGTAAACAGATTCATCTGGACACCATCCCGACTACTGTCATTGGTGTATTACCCAGCTGGTTTACCTATCCGGACGCGCGGATCCAATACTGGATGCCCTACGCGCAGACTTTTTCCGAGAGTGACTACGGCATACACGACGGGCACCAGAGCGAGGTGGTAGCGCGGCTTAAGCCGGACGTGAGCGTAGAAGCGGCGACGCACGAGGTGAGCGCGGTGCAGTACCGGATACATCTCGCCAATGCTTCCAAGCCCGTCGCTGAAGAAGTCTGGTCCCGGCCGATGATCGACGACCTAGTGAGGGGCGTGCGAACACAGCTGCTGGTACTGCTGTGCGCGGTTGGCTGTATGCTGTTGATCGCCTGCCTCAATCTCTCGAACCTGCTGGTGGCGCGGGCTGCAGCGCATCGCAAGGAGGTTGCCATCCGTGGGTCTTTGGGCGGAAGCCGGCTTACTTTAATTCGCGAGCAGATGACCGAAAGCCTGCTGATCTGCGTGGCGGGCGGGGGGCTCGGCCTGCTCCTCTCGCTCGCTTCGACGCACTGGCTCGCTGCCAATTGGCGCAATCTGCCGCGGGCCGACTCCGTGCATGTCGATGGATGGGTTTTCACTTTTGCCGCAGGCCTGGTAGTAATCACCGGGCTGCTGGCTGGCCTCGTACCGGCAATCTCATCCACCGGCAAAGGACTACTCACGGCGCTACAGGAGTCCTCGCGGTCATCGGGATCCCTCAGCGGCAGCGCCTCGCGAGCGCGGCTGCGCAAGACGATGCTTACAGTTGAAATCGCGCTCACGGTCATGCTGTTGGTCTCAGCCGGACTACTTTTCAAGAGCTTCATGCGCCTGCGCATGGCGGACCTCGGATGCCGTATCGATCATGTGATGACCATAAAATTTGGTTTGCCGGAAATCCAATACGATACGCGCGACAAGGTGATGCTCTTCCATCAGTCGCTCCTTGAGCGCGTGCGCCGGCTGCCCGGCGTACGCGGCGCGGCGCTCGCCTCCGCTGCGCCTGGATCAGGGCCCCAGGGCGACAGAGTTTTCACTATCCTGGAACGGCCCGCACCCAGTTATAGCCTTCAGTACGACGCCATGACCCTGACCGCCGACCCGCAGTACTTCAGCGTCATGCAGATTCCGCTGCTGCGCGGCCGGGTCTTCACGGAACACGAGCGCCTCGACAACGCTCATTACGTCATTGTCAGCAAACAATTCGTCGATCAGTTTTTCCCGGGCGACGATCCCATTGGCAAGCATGTACGCTCCGGCTGGGATGCCGATGTAGAAAACTACGAGATCATCGGTGAAGTTGGCGACACGGTCTACGACGTCACCAAGCCAGTCGAGGCCACCATGTACTTCCCTATCCTCTCCGGCATTCCCAACCGCACTAGCGAGGCTACCATCGTGGCCTGGACCTCCGTCGATCCGCTGGCTATGTCAACGCCGATCCAGCAACAAATTTCGGCGCTCGAACCAGAGCTACCGGTCTACAACGCGCTGACCATGGACCAGATTCTCGGCAAGACCACGGCCAGTCAGGGGTTTGCGGCAAATCTGATCATGGCCTTCGCCGCCTTGTCGCTTTTCCTGGCCGCGGTAGGCATGTATGGAGTGCTTTCCTACCTAGTTACCCAGCGGGTGTCGGAAATCGGCATCCGCATCGCCCTGGGTGCTCAACGCGAGCAGATATTGTGTCTTATTTTGTTCGACGGGCTGCGGCCGGCGCTCCTCGGGCTGATTCTCGGCCTGACGGCCAGCGCAGGCGCAACGCAACTTATCCGGTCGATGCTCTACGGAACCGAGCCGTCTGATCCGGCTGTGATTGGTGCTGTGATTCTCACCCTGCTTTTGATCGCTTTGATTGCCTGCATCTTTCCCGCCTGGCGCGCTTCGCGTCTTGATCCGATGCAGGCATTGCGAACGGAATAGGGTCGACGTTCCGGAAATTTCGCTTCAATTCACGCTATCGCCAACTCACTCACCGAACAGTGCGAACACAAGATTTTCCTGATTTCTGGGTTCTGAGCCAATTATCGGCAATACGAAGGTATGGCCCGCCGCCGTACTGCAAGCGAAAAATGAGAATGACGGTTTGGCCGGCGCAAATGTATCCGGTCTTTACGTGAGCAGAAGCTCGTGACCTTGATGGAATGCGCTGCGCTTCTCGTCCTACCTAGTTTCACAGCCTCCGGGGGCTTTTCCGTATTACAGGTTTCGAGAGCGTCGGGTTCGACCATTTTGTCATCTCTCTGTTCGCCAGCAGACCTGGTCAGATGCTGTGTGAATTCCAGTTCGATTATTCCGTTGTCGCAGGTCTGCGATCGTGGGAATCGCGGAGGTGATTTCCAAGCCTGGCGTTTCGCGCCAGGCATCAATTGCAGACCATTCGTGTCAGGCGACAACTGCTTCAGCCGCCAACAACTGAGGCCGATAAGTTTCTCCTTTGGATAGCACCGCCCAGGCAATGCGAGCCATCTTGTTGGCCAAGGCGATCGCCACGATGTTCGTGTGAGCACGTGCTGCGAGCTGACCCAGCCAGGCATTGAGGCCTGGCTTGCCCCTGCACTGCAGCACTCAGAACACCGGCAAATACATGCGCTGGGTAAAGGCCGCATTCACTCTCGCAAGTGATATTTTGTCTAATTGTCCGTGCAACTATGAAGTAATTGGTCACGGTAGCGTTGCCGACAACCGAATCCGGTCCCTCAGCGCCTCCGTCTCAAGCGTGCTTTCCGTGATCATCGTGGCAAAGTTTTGGGCGCTGGCTTCCAGACATCAAAGGCTTCCTGTGTCTGCCTATCTGCATAGGAGCGAATGTCAGAGGGAACCACGGCCCGGCTGCGTTGTAGCCATTGTCGGAGGCCCATTGCTCGAAGGGTGAGGCGCTGGCTGCTTCTAATGGGGCGAATATGAAATTACAAAAACGTCGATCATCTCAACCTACTAGAAGATGACCGAGCTATTCGGGATGTTCGGTTCTTGACTGCCGAGCCAGACATAAGAGATCTTTGTGTTCGCTGGAACTCGGAAGTGTTGGGAATAGGTGTGGCGAACTGACGCAGATGGTAAATTGACCGACGCTGCCGGAGAATTCTACAATTTGCTCGATTCCATCCAGGTGAGTGATGTCGCGGGGTTCAGATCACCGAATTCGTCTTTGTCCCTCGGATAGCGCGATGGAAAGCTTGACGAAGACGTGGTTTCAGCAATACTCCTGGCTGGCAATCCATATGGCGGCAGCCTGGCTCTTATTGGGGCCGTTGCTGGGCTGCCACATGCAGCCGAAGGTGGCCGGTGCGAGTTCAACCACAGGCCATCACCTTGATTTCAACCAAGACGTGCAACCTGTGCTGGCCAGCCACTGCTTCAGCTGCCACGGGCCCGACCCGCAAATGAGGAAAGGGGGCCTACGGTTAGATCTGGCTGAGTATGCACTCAGAAAGCGCGACGGTCACCCGGACGCCATTATTCCCGGTCACCCGGAAACGAGCGAATTGATCAAGAGAATCGAATCGCACGACCCACATTACCTCATGCCGCAGAATGCGCAGGGGCAAGCCAGCCCTATGAAGCCGGAAGAGGTCGCTGTTTTGCGTGAGTGGATCAAGGAGGGTGCCGTCTATCGTCCACATTGGGCTTTTGAGAAACCAGTACGGCCCGCTGTGCCGACGCCTTCTCAAGATGCCTCATGGATCAAGACGCCCGTCGATGCTTTCTTGCTGGCACGGATGCAGAAAGAAGTACTGCATCCTTCGCCTGAGGCCGACAAAGAAACATTAATCCGAAGAGTGACGCTCGATCTGACCGGGCTGCTGCCTAAGCCGGAGGAGGTAAAGGCTTTCCAGTCCGATACATCGCCCGATGCTTATGAGCACTTGGTGGACAGGTTGTTGGCCAGTCCCAGCTACGGGGAACAGCGCGCACGCTATTGGATGGACTACGCACGCTATTCCGACACCTATGGTCTGCACTTCGATAATAGCCGCGACATCTGGCTATGGCGCGATTATGTAATCCGGTCCTTCAACAGCAATAAGCCCTTCGACCGCTTCGCCATGGAGCAAATAGCAGGCGACATGATGAAGGCGGACAATATCGATCCGCTGATCGGCAGCGGGTATGTGCGCATGGGGCTGAGCAGTAATGAAGGCGGCACGATCCCGGAAGAACTGAAGGTAAACATCGCGCGCGACCGGACGGAGGCGTTCGGCGCGATGTATCTGGGTCTGACGGTAGGCTGCGCTGTTTGTCACGATCACAAGTACGACCCGACGACGCAGAAAGACTTCTACTCGCTGAGCGCCTTCTTCAACAATATCGACGAAGTGCCGTATAACAAGGACCGCCCGGTGTGGACCCCAGTTGCGCGTGTGCCGCTGCCAGAGCATCAAGCCGCATTCAACCAGATTATCCAGAAACAGACCGCGCTTCGTAGCCAGCTTGAAGACATACGCAACCACGATCACGCTCTAGTGGAGCAATGGCTGCAGTCGGGCCAGAATCGGCCACAGGCGGTATCGAGCGAAAATCTGGTGTTGCGGTTGCGGCTGGATGAAGGCGGAGGTGAGGTGCTGAAGAACAGCGCGCCACAGGCCAGCCCGGCGAGTTTTCCTATTGGCAAGATCAAACCGGAATGGGGTGAAACTACCTGGTTGTGGCCGGACTTCCGGCTGGACACGGGTACGCGCATTGATCTGGGCCAGACGGGAGACTACGACTGGAACCAGCCATTCTCGCTTGGCGGCTGGATCATGCTGGACAATGGTCCTGGCTACACTCTTGGCAACGCTGAAGGAGCGCTGTTCTCGAAGATGGATACAACCCAGCACAACCGCGGCTGGGACTTGGCAATCAGGAACGGCATCCTCACTGTCCACCTCATCAATCAGGCACCCAAGGATCTACCCGATCCAAAGCGGGATCCGAAGAACGCTGCTAAAAAGAAAGGCTTGCCGAATGCAGAAACCTTCCGCTATCCCACGCCAGTGGACCTGACGGCGAAGGAGCTGGCGCCGAACAAGTCGGCTGAGGACAAGAAAGACGAAGCAAAAAGGAAGGCGGACGAGGCGAAAAAGAACGCCGAAGAAGCGAAGAAGAGAGCTGAGGAAAAGAAGAAGGAAGAGGAGGCAAAGAAGAAAGAGCCTCCGATGGTGGGCATCGAGGTGGCAACCATCGATCCGCTTCCGCCTGACGGAGACTGGCGGCACGTCAGCTTTACCTATGATGGCTCAGGCAAAGCAGCAGGCGTGAAGATCTACATCGACGGCAAGCCGGTGGTGACACACACTATCTCTGACAGGCTCAACTGGTCGACAATTCGAACACAGGCGCCAATGCAGCTGGGCTGGCGTTATCCAGAAACCGGCGGGGTTCACGACACCCGCTACCAGGATCTGCGTCTCTACAGCCGGGCGGTCTCCCCTGAGGAAGTCAGTCGTCTACCTATGGAGGACAATGTCGCCGAGATCATCTCGCATCCCGAGAAGGAGTGGAATCGTGACCAGTGGCACACCGTCAGCCAGTATTACCTGAACAGCGTCGACTCCTCCTATCGCGTCATCAATGCCGAGATCACTGAGATGGATAAGCAAATGGTGAAGCTCTCGGCTGGAGGCCCGCTCTCTCTCGTGGCGTGGGAGAAGCCCACGGTGGCCTATGCCAACGTGCTTACACGTGGAGTTTACTCGGCACGAACTGAACGGGTGGAAGCCAACACTCCGCACTACTTGCCGCTACTGCCTACAGACGAACAGCATAACCGGATGGCCCTGGCGCAGTGGGTGGTCAGTCCCGAAAATCCATTGACGGCGCGGGTGACGGTCAACCGCATGTGGTACGAGCTGTTTGGCACGGGTATCGTTGAGACTACTGAAGATTTCGGGATTATGGGTCAACGGCCATCTCATCCTGCCCTGCTGGACTGGCTGTCGGTAGAGTTTCGCGAGAGCGGCTGGGACATGAAGCATATGTATAAGCTGATGGTGATGTCTGCAGCTTACCGGCAGAGCGCCAGATCGACGCCGGAGCAGTTGGACAGGGACCCGAAGAACCTGCTGCTGTCACACGGGCCACGCTTCCGCATGGATGCCGAGATGCTGCGCGACATTGCTCTTCAGTCGAGCGGTCTGCTAGTGAATACAATTGGCGGGCCCAGCGTGAAGCCATATCAGCCTGCCAATGTCTGGGAGCAAGTGAGTTATTCGAGCAGCGATACGCTGCACTACGTGCAGAATCATGACAACGGACTATACCGCAGGAGTCTTTACACCTACTGGAAGCGGATGGCGATGATGCCGGACATGGACGCTTTCGATGCGCCCATGCGCGATATGGCTTGCACCCGCAGGCAGAGGACCGATACACCGCTGCAGGCGCTTGTGACGATGAACGATGAGCAGTGGGTAGAGGCCGCGCGCGCACTGGCGCAACGGGTGATTCTGGAAAGCGGACAACAGCCGCAACAGCGCATTAACCTGATGAGCGAGATACTGCTCTCACATGCGCCCCGTCCGCAGATGGCAGCCGTGCTTGAGAACTCGCTCGAGCAGATGAAGAAGCACTACGCATCCGATCCGAAGGCGGCGCATGCATTGCTGGGCGTAGGCGAGGCGAAATTCGATTCATCGATCCCGGAACCTGAGCTGGCCGCCTGGACGATGGTCGCCAACGAAATGCTCAACTTGGATGAGACAGTAACAAAGTAATGCAGGAGTGGCGATGAAGCAACATCCGCTGTGCACCGATTGCGAAACTGGCGCCGATGTCATGAACATGCCCGTGCCCGCGAATCTCAAGCAGGAGTGGGCAGTTCTTGAGACGCGGCGCAATTTTCTCGGTCGTACCGGCAAGGTGCTGGGCTGGGCAGCACTCTCCAGCCTTATGGGTGATCGTGGCCTAAACCACTACGCCCACGCTGTCGATTCGCCTTCAACTTCGCGCATAGCCACACCGGAAGAGCTCAAGCTGCCGCACTTCGCGCCTAAGGCCAAGCGCGCCATCTATCTCTTCATGTCCGGCGGTCCGCCGCAAATCGACATGCTCGACTTCAAGCCCAACCTGGCTGCGCTTTATAGCCAGGACTTGCCCGAGTCAATCCGTGGCGGACAGCGCCTTACCGGCATGACAAGCGCTCAGGCGCATTTTCCCATCGCTCCCTCGCACTGGTCCTTTAAGCCCTACGGGCAAACAGGCATGCATGTCAGCGATCTGCTGCCGAATACGGCGCAGATCGTAGATGAGCTGACCATCATCAAGTCCACCAATACCGACGCCATTAACCATGAGCCGGCGATTATGCTCATGAACACGGGCAACATGAATGCAGGCAAGCCGTGTCTTGGTTCGTGGCTTTCTTATGGACTGGGCAGCATGAATGACAACCTGCCCACATTTATCGTGCTGCAGACCAAGCTGAACACCAAGGAGAACAACCAGCCGGTATCGTCGCGACTCTGGAGCAGCGGGTTCCTTTCTTCAGAATATGCAGGGGTGGGCCTGCGATCTGGTGGCGATCCCGTGCTCTACCTTTCGAACCCCGATGGTGTAGATCGCGAAGTGCGCCGGAAGATGCTTGATGCGGTTGAGGAGCTGAATCGGCAGACGCTCGCTGAACTCGGCGATCCGGAAACTAATGCACGCATCGCACAATACGAGATGGCCTACAGAATGCAGGCCTCAGTGCCCGAACTGGTTGACCTCAGCAAAGAACCGCAGTCCACATGGGACCTCTATGGAGAAGAGGCAAAGCAGCCGGGCACATTCGCCTACAATTGCCTGCTTGCCCGCCGCATGGCCGAGCGTGGTGTGCGCTTCACACAAATCTACAAACGCGGTTGGGATGTGCACGGTGACGTTACGGGTATTCTTCCCATCTTGTGCCGCGAGACCGATCGTGGTTGTTATGCTCTAGTGACAGACCTGAAACGGCGCGGCCTGCTCGACGATACCGTGGTGGTCTGGGGGGGCGAATTTGGCCGCACAGTTTACAGCCAGGGAGGGCTCTCAAAAGAGAACTACGGACGCGATCATCACCCGCGCTGCTTCACCACATGGATGGCGGGCGGCGGTACGCGTGCCGGCATCGTATATGGAGAAACCGATGACTTCAGCTACAACGTCGTCAAGGACCCTGTACCTGTGCGCGACTTCAACGCGACCATCCTGCATTGCCTCGGTATTGATCACAACCGGCTCACGTACAAGTTCCAGGGTCTCGACCAGAAATTGACTGGAACAACTCCGGCCAGCGTGGTGCAGGGACTTCTTGCGTGACAGTTGCTAAAAATGCGGCCAGGTCATCCCGCCCATCGCACTTGAAACTACGCCTGGCAAAACTAGCTACGCCGGTCTCGCTGGCGACATTTATCTTCTGCCCACTTCTGCTGTTGCTGCCTGTGCTCTTTCGTCTGAACGGCAAACCACACGCCAACTGGCAGCAATTCCTCGGACGATTTCATCCACTCGTTGTTCACCTGCCCATCGGTTTTCTCGTACTGCTGCCATTGCTTGAGATCGTCGGACGCAAGCGTCCCGCGTTACGTGAGGCCGCCGGGTTTGTGCTTCTGCTGGCCTTTGTCAGCTGTCTTGGCGCGGTTACGCTGGGGTATCTGTTGGCCTACGGCAGCGGCGACCAGGGTGCAACCGTCGTTCGCCATATGTGGGGTGGCATCACGCTGACGATCGGCGTGCTTTTTTGCTTGCTGACGCGACCCTCCTGGTTTGCTACTGAAGTATCCCGCGTTTACCCTGTGATGCTTGCAATCGTTCTTCTTTTGCTGGCCTGGACTGCCCATCAGGGCGGCTCCCTTACCCATGGCAGTAGCTATCTCACCGAATATCTTCCCGCTTCGCTGCAACGCTTTACCATGATGGGTCGGACGAAAGCCGACGACGGTTCGTTCTATGCCAGGCACATCAATCCGATCTTTGATGCCAACTGTGTCGGTTGTCATGGCGAAAGTAAAGTACAGGGTGGCTTGCGCCTGGATTCTTTCTCGTCACTCATGAAGGGCGGCAAGGATGGCCGCGTCATCACTGCCGGCAGACCTGGCGACAGCATCCTCCTGCAGCGCATCACTCTCCCCACGGACGACAAGCACTTCATGCCCGCCGAAGGTCACCCGCCTCTACACGCAGAGGAAATACGCTGGATCGGGACATGGATCGAGCAGGGCGCCTCGCCGACAATGACCTCGCTTCAGGGTATCTCCTTTGCGGAAGCGCTAAAGGATCCTCCGATCGCACCTGTTGGTGATTACAGCAGCCTGATCGTCGAAATTCACCAGATGCAGAACGGCCAAGGGGCAAAGCTGTTGCCTGTCTCGTCCAAGCCTTCTGATGGACTGGTTCTCCACACCGTCGATGTGGCTTCCAGCTTTGGCGATGCGCAGTTGGCGCAGTTCCAGAAGTTCGCGCCATATATCGTTGAGGTTGAGCTTGGACGCACGAGTGTTACCGATGCATCCTTTGATACGTTGTCGACGTTCACAAATCTGCGCGCCATCCATCTGGAAGGCACAGCGATAACTGGTGCCAAGACTTCCAGGCTCACGATACTCCCACATTTGGTCTATATCAATCTGAGTGGCACGAAGATGACTAAGGAGGCTGCGGCGGATCTCGCCTCCATGAAGAACCTTCGCCATGTCTATCTCTTCAACACTCCCGCACAGCCTGCGCCTGCTGCTGCGCCATCGGGTGTTGCCCAGAATTCTGCTGCCGGGGCCAAATTATGAACAGGACAAAAGCAATGCAACGACCCTCCGCGCACCCTCTTTCAGAGAGCTTCGACCGACGACGATTCTTCACTTCAGCCGGAGCCCTTGCTCTAACCGCACTTGCTGCTCCGTCGGCAACGACGGCTGAGTCCCACTGCAGCACGCAGGAGTTCCTGACGGGCAACGGCGAGTGGACCTACCGCGTCGTCCCCAACTGGGGACAGCTGCCCTCGGGAACTACTTTTGGCGGCACGCATGGCGGTATCGCTACAGACAATGCTGGCCGCGTCTATATCAGTACGCAGAGCGCCACAGGGGTACTGGTCTTCAGCCCAGAAGGCAGGCTCCTCAAGACCATCGTCAGCCAATATCCTGAAGTTCATTCCCTGGTGCACGCGGAAGAAAACGGCGAGGAGCTTTTCTATGCGACTGTGCAGAAAGGGAATCCGCAGGAAAACTGGCTCTTCATCAAGATCAGGCCCGACGGCAGTGTCGTCCAGAAGCTCAGCGCGCCGCCCGAAGCTGGCTTCAAAACCGCCAATGAGTGGCGGCTGACAGCAGCGGTTCCCGCACCGGACGGCTCCCTCTTCATCGCCAATGGCTATGGCGATTCTCGCCTCTTTCGTTTTGACAAGAAGGGAAATTATCTCGCAGCGTATTCAGGCAAGGGCTCCGAAGAAGGGATGATGAACTGCAGCCACGGCATGGCAGTCGATACACGTTACGACCAACCACTCCTGTTAGTCTGCGACCGCGAAAACCGTCGTCTTTGCCATTTCGATTTCGACGGCAAATTCGTTCGCACGGTCACGCAGCACCTGCGCCGTCCCTGTCAGATTAGTTTCTACGGCGACTACGCAGTGATCTCCGAATTGGAGGGCCGTGTGACTATCCTTGACCGGTACAACGTGCCCGTGGCGTTCCTGGGCGATAACAGCGACAAGAAGCAGTGGGCTAATTACAACGTTGATCCCAGGCAGGTCGCGCCCGCAATTTTCACCGCCGCTCACGGCTGCTTCATCGACAGAGAGGCGAATATCTACATCTCAGACTGGAATCAGACCGGTCGCATCACCAGGCTTGCACGAGCGAATACCTGTGGGAAGTTCGTCGAGTAGCCGGAAAACGCGGCGCCGTGTACATCCGCATGCGGGTTCTGGTGCAAACTTTCTCGGAATGAGTGGCCGATGGTATTGAGAGGAGTGTTTGCAGGGTTATGCCGCGAGGACAGCAGCTCATATGCCAGGAACAGATACAGGCCTACCTGGTAAATTCCCGATCTTGAACTCCTGTTTCCGAATCTTCTCTGCAAGCTCAATGCCGATGACGGTTATCTCTGCTATCTCGAATCGCTTGAATCCAAGCGTCGTCCGAACTCGCTGTTTGATACGGCGATGATCCTGCTCCACCACATTGTTCAGGTAACTGCTTGACCGTATCTCTACACAGCGCACTAACGTTCCCGTTGATTGCAATTCCGTGATAGCTCGATGCGAAGCAGCGTAAGCATCGAGTGTGATGACCCGCGGCGCACCATGCTCCTTCATCGCCTTGCTGAAGAAGCGCTTGGCTGCCGCAACATCGCCGTTCACTCAACAGGAAGTCTACCGTTCGACCCAGTTTGTCCACTGCTCGATATAGGTAGGTCCACCGGCCCTTCACTCAGATATAGGTCTCATCACAGCGCCATGACCGACCTACCTACTGGCCGAGAGTACTGACTCCAGCACTTCTCGAACTCAGGCACAGAGCGTTGTACCCAACGCAAAATCGTCGTGTGTGTAACTTCAATATCTCGCTCCGCCATCATTTGGACCAAGTCGCGAGAGCTCAGTTTGTATCTGAGATACCAACGCACGCAAAGCACAATAATTTCCCGGTCGAAATGCCGCCCCTTGAACAAATCCCATGCTCTCATCTGTAATCACTTTCGCCGTCCACGCCAACCGTCTCAGAGTTTGCACCAGAACCTCCTTTTCTAAGTTTGAGGCGAGAGATGCAGCCTCGTCGCTGCACGGGGAAGTGTGCAGCGATGAGGCACGTCTGGCGCGGAGTTATGCGCTGACGCTGTCGCGAACGCACTCCTCGATCAAGCTGAGCAGTTCGGCTTCGACGTCGTGGCTGGCGAACTCGAGCGAGAACTGCTGGGCGCGCTCGCGGTAACCAGGCTGCGTAAAGATCTCGTCGACCGCGTGCTGAATGGCCTCATGGGTCGCCTGGTTAGTGCGCAAATCGATCCCTGCGCCGGACCACTGGACGTGAGCGGATACCTCTTCCTTATCTTCCGTAAGACCGGCTGAGATGACCGGAATGCCGTGCGAGATCGCCATGTTTACGGTGCCATAGCCACCGTTTGTGATGAGGAGGTCGATCTCCGGCATGATCTGCGCGTAGGGCAGAAATGAGGCAATGCGGGCGTTGGAGGGGATGACCGGCAACGGAACTCAAGGGGTTCAGGAAACTGAAAACCTAACGATGGACTAAGAAGGTTCTTGCAAGAGACGTGATCCGGGGAAGAGCACGGGAAAGTGGGCGCAAGCTCGCAGGTCCCGAATGATTCTGGGATGACAGAGTTGCGATCAGGTGCCGAACCAGATCTTCGAGAAATCGGATGGTAGAGGGCGACGACTCGCGAGAGAAGTCGCCCTTTTGCTTTGCCCGACTGCACGAGCAAGGTGGGTCAATCTAATCTTCTTTACAGTGTGGGCAGTGGCGAGTATGGCACAGCAGTGCTTCAAATGAATTTACGATTCGGGACTTGAGACAGGTTTTCGTTCTCGGCCGCAACTGCGTCTTTAAGCACGTCGCGCGATATTCTGAGGAATTCAAGCGCAAGGCGGTTACCGGTTTCGCAAAACTGCAGCTCGTCGCCTAGCGTAATGGGTTCGTTTAGCTCCATAGCGGCCTCTCATCCATGGTACGTTTTTCGAGAATTCTGTCGGACATATCCTTTCAGTCAGGTGGCAATCAAGAGGGGAAGTCCCGAGCTTTCAACTCACCCGACCTGTCATGGTATTCCCCCACTTCAAGCCTCGTGGCGCAGTCTCCGCTGTATATCCTCGTGCGAGAGCTTTCGGTTGGTCCCGGTCACTGAATTCCACTGATCGGTAATACAGTTCTCAAACCCCCAATAAAACTTGATCTCCGCGGCACCATGTGTGCCCCATTGCGGGCCGGAGGTGAACTATGGCCCGCAAACTAGAGCAGATTATTGCGCGCGGTGCGAGCACCTGGCTCGTACGCGTTTACCTTGGGCGCGATTCCCCCGAAAAGCTGAGGTCCAAACGGTCATCTCGGTTGCGATTTGATAGGGGAGTGCCCGAGACTTCATTGTTATCGACGATCCGCAGCTCTGTCTCGTCGTTGCTTGTCAAATTGGGCAAACAGGAAATGATGGTGTACCTGAGCTACTCCCACCACGATTCAGAAGTTGCCGGGCAAGTCGCTGAAGGTTTGAAGGCTGCAGGAATTCGCCTCTTCCACTATACTTCGACGCTATCAATACGTAGATCTTCGAGACGGGAATATCGAGAAGGCACTTCAGAAGCTTGTGGATACAATCCTCCACTGATTAAATATCCCGCTCACCCTGACGATCCGGCCGGCATGCGGGGGGCCCCGTCGAATGCCGGTGCACCACAGAAAGCGTGGCGCAGCTGTGCATCCCAAGTTCGCATCCAACTGAAATGCTGGACAAAATCTCCAAACCGAGGAATACATGGCTAATAAAGCGGCGCTCATAAAGTTTTCGGCACTGGATGTTGCGGTAGTGACAGCGAACTACTCGATAGAGCAGGGTGGAATCTGGATTGAGGGAACGACGTTTGCGAATGAATTGAAGCTGAAAACTACCGGGGAATCTCTGCCAGACTTATTCAACGAGGGCGCGTATTCGTTTGTTCCATTCTCGAAGGTGGATTGGATTATGACTTCTGATAAGCCGAAGAATGAGGCAGAGCGTCGGGACTGACGGGCTGATCGTTCGATATGGCTATGATTGGTGCCAGCACATCATAGGCGGCATAATGGCGTTCAAGCAGACAGGCGGCTAAACGTGTGGCGCGGGGGACTACTTGCCGTAAATTCCGCAGCCACGTGAGATGAAGTTGCAGTTTCGTTCAGAATTCTTCAATGCACTCAACCATACTAATTTCCTAAATCCGGTTGCCGATGTTAGTTCAAGCAGTAACGGAAAGATTCAAAGCGCCGATCCGAACCGCATTCTTCAACTCACTCTAAAGCTGCTTTTCTGAAGAAATGGGTTGTAGATCCAATGCAAGGCTATTAGAAGAATAGAAGCGAAAATGATAGGCACAGCTCAGAAACTATGGGGACAGAGGAATACCAGATGTTCCTCCATCCGGACGCGAGCGCAGATCAATGAGCGGCGAGTTATGCGTGTTGATTGCGATACGTCAAATCCGCAACCCGATACGGGGATAATCAATCATTTGCTGTGGAATTACTGCCGACAGGCGCGCATCAGGATACCGCGCTCATGGTCCTGCAGGAAGAACGATAACGCTTGGGAGCCGACGGATAAATTATGATGACACGCCGCCAGATGATCGCCGCTTTATCTGCTGTTCCGTCGTTCGCGACACACGGTCAATTGCTTGCTGCTTTATCCGCCGCTCCGTCGCCCGGGCATTTGCGGACCGCGTCGGCAGAATCCTACCCGGGCGTCGCCTACCGCGACTACTTTCGCTGCCTGCCGGATGTTCTGGATGCGCTTGCCGCACGTGCATATGAGGCCCGCAACCAGCAGATTGCCACGCTGACAACGCCGGCGGCCGTGCGCCGGCGCCAGCAATGGGCGCGGCGGACATTTTGGAAGCTGGTGGGGGGAGAGCCTGAGCGGACACCGCTCAACGTTCGCACCGTCGGAGGGTTTGAGCGCGAGCACTACCGCGTCGAGAATCTGCTCTATGAAAGCCAGCCGAATTTGTACGTTCCGGCCAATCTCTACATTCCCAAGTCGTACAAGCCGCCGTTCCCAGGCATACTGTTTCAGATGGGGCATACGCCGAACGGCAAAGCGGGCGACACCTATCAGCGGTGCTGCCAAGGGCTGGTGCAATTGGGCTACCTGGTGCTCGGCTTCGATCCGATGGGCCAGGGCGAGCGGATTTATTATCCGGACGCTTCCGGGATAAAATCCCGATTGTCTCACCACGACGAGGAACATTCGCATGCGGGTCGGCAGATGCTGCTAGTCGGCGACAGTGCCACGCGAATGCAGACGTGGGACGCAGTGCGAAGTCTGGACGTGCTGGCCTCGCATCCGCTGGTGGATCCAAAGCGTATCGGAGCAACCGGCCAATCCGGTGGAGGGACGACGACCATGTTTATCTCCGCTGTGGATGATCGCATTGCCGCGGCGGTGGTGTGCAGCGGCAACACCGAGAACGTCGCCTGCGCGAACTTCAACGCGCCGGGCTCGATCGATGACGCCGAGCAGGATTTTCCAGGTTCCGGACCGCTCAGCTTCGACCGTTGGGACTGTTTGTATCCGCTGGCCCCGAAGCCGCTGCTGGTGAGCGTCAGTGACAAGGATTTCTTCGGCACCTATTCGTCGCGCTACATTTCTAACGGTTGGGAGCAATTTCAAAAGCTGCGGAAAGTTTACGCCGTGCTCGGCCAGGAGGACCAGATCGCCTGGGGAGGAACTCCGCTTCCGCACGCGTTGTCTTACGACACGCGGTTGCAGGTGTACAGCTGGTTCGCACGCTGGCTCAAAGGTGAGACCGGTCGCATCGAGGCGGAGCCTCCGACTGTGGTGGAGGAGGACTCGACTCTGTGGGTGTCCGCCTCGGGAAACGTGGCGCGCGCGTTTTCAGGCGGTACGACTCCCTTCTCTCTGACACTGGCCGCAATACCTAAGACGGGATTTTTCAAGACCCAGTCGCCGGAGTCCCTGAAGACGCTTCTTGGAGCGGAGATGCCGCCTCGCGGTTTGGCCGCTTGCGTTCTGAAGCGGGTACCGTCTGACGGCTGCCAGATCGAGGCTCTGGACATTCAATCGACAGCACAGGTCTGGTTGCCGGCGTGGCTGATTCGACCGACGACAATCCCTGTGAAATCCGTATTGTTGCTGTTAGAGCCGGCCGGCCGCAACTACGATCACCGCTGGCAGCAGGGCGGCCTGTATCAAACGCTGGCGACAAATGGCCATATCGTGTGCGTCCCTGATTTGCGCGGAGTGGGCGACCTGGCGCCGGAGATCGGGCGCGGCTCGGCGCTCTCCGCAGAGGAGCACAAGAGCGAAGAATCGTGGGCGTGGGGATCGCTGATCCTAGGAAAGCCGCTGCTCGGACAGCGAGTGACGGATATTCTGGCGGTTATGGAGGCGCTGCGCCATCACGATGGCGTCGCAGGTCTTCCTCTCGCTGTGGCCGCGCGAGGCGAGTGGACTGTGCCAATGCAGTTCGCCGCGGCGCTGGATTCTAACTTCGCGGTCCTATATCTCTCTGGGGGGCTATTGTCTTACCGCAACATTGTGGAGACAGAAGACTACACTCATCCGTTCGCCAATTTTGTGCCGGGTATTCTTCACCACACCGACTTGACAGAGTTGCCCGGCCCGAAGCGCGTCGTGCTGGGAGGCGTGGTGGACTCAGTCGGCAATGCAGTGCCGGTCGACGTGGTGCGGACGGCCTACGCCAAGGCGGCCAACGTGGAAGTAGTCTCAGATGCACGCTGGGACGCGGGCATGTTGGCGGCGCTCGGCTCCTGACGGTGCCGCTTTATGAACCTTCACATCTCACTCTCAAACAGTGTGAACCATCATGAGGTAGCCGTGAGCTGGTATGCCGCCATGAGAGCTGTGCGCTGTGGTGATCTGCGTTGCCGGCTGAAGATTCTGACATGGCAGGAACTCGCTTCGGTTCTGCCAGCCGGGTTGCAGGAATTTCTTGAAGTTAAATACGGAATAACCCCATAGGGCCGACCTTTCGTTTTCAGAGATGCTTATCGGCGCGATGACGGTATTAGTCAAACATCCCCATCTGCCCGCTCTCATCCGTCTTCGATTTGCGCTTGGATTTTTCGGTGCGCTTGGGCTCCTCTGGAAGAGCGTCTTCTTTCACGGGGTCAATCAGTGAAGGCTCATCATTCCAAAGATTATTGATACGCCGGTCCACGCGCCAGGCTTTCATCTTGTCTGAGTCGAACGGCCGGATCAGATCGATGGGCGGTCGTGCTTCGTCGCCGGGCTCGAACCATCTCTGATAGTCCTGGCGCTTGATGATGACTGGCATCCGGTCATGACCGGTTTTTTCTGCCAGCAACTCATTTGGTTCAGTCGTGATAATCGCAAAGCTGACGTTCTGGGATCTCGCACGCTTCGCGAAAGATGGCCTTTCTGCCGTCAAGAGCCGAGAAAATATATCGAGGATGGGTCCCTATAGGTTGCGGAAGCGAAATATGGGAACTGGATCCCATAAGGCAATTGCTTAAGATTTGGCACTACCTGCCCATCTCTTCGTCCGCTGAAGCCTGAGCAGTGCAATTCAACGAGCGCAGTCACTTCTTCTGCCAGCATTAAAACTCGACCCTTCCCTGAAACGCAATCATGCGCGGGAAACTATTAACTCCGGGCCCAACTCCCATCAGCCCAACTTCCAAGTACGTCACCTCCGTCAAGCCTACTTGTAGTCATTGACCTGTATAAAAACCACGCCAATCACCAACGTACCTTTGCACCCACTTGGATGTGGCGCGATCCACCGGAACCTACGACCGGATTCGAGGCGTAGACATCAGGAGTGTAGCGGGCCAATCCCAGCGAGGAAGTGTCGGAGACATCCCCATCAATACCTGCCAAGTTTGGATGATTGAGTATGTTGAAAAACTCTCCGCGTAGCTCGAGATTGATGCGGTCGCCAAAAGTAAAGGTCTTGATGGTGGAAAAATCGAGGTTCACATAGTCCGGTCCGCGCACTACATTTCGTCCCATATCGCCGAAGTCTCCGATCGCTGGAGGTGTGATTGTCCAGTCCGAACCGGCGTAGCATCCGTAGTATGCCAACTGACCACTGGCGACCCCGTCGGGATCTGCTGTCACACATGCTGGATTCGTGGTGCCGTCGGCGAAGAAGGGTAGAGATCCCGTCTTTACCCAGTGAATATTCTTAGGATCTCCTGTTAGGTTCCAGCGGTCGTTGAAAGAGCCGGTCATACTGATGTCATCAAAACTGTCGTAAAAGAGAACGGGCTCGGCGCTCTGTGCCGTGAAGATACTATTTATGCGCCAACCTTTTAGCATCTGCGCATAGCCTGGCTTGCCAGGAATGTCATATGTGGCTGCAAACGTAAAGCGGTTGCGAATATCAAAGTCCGAATCGCCACGCTCAGCTCCTGGATTGTAGCTGTTTTGGATTGTGTAGCCGCGGTTGCTACTGGAGTCGTCGATAGAACGAGCCCAGGTATAGCCAGCTACAAAGAAAAGGCCTTTCGTTGTTTGCTGTTTCAGTGTGACTTGGAGGCCGTGATAGATTGAGTCGTCGCCGTTGCCTAATTGATCGACAAAACTCAGGTATGGAAATTTATTGACGAAAGGACGACCAGACTGTTCATCATCTTCCGTATCATTCGCGTAGATATTCTGATTCAAATCGAGAATGCTGTAGAGCTTTGTGCCCTTGTTGCCAACGTAGGCAATGGTAAGTGCCGCGTTCTTCCACATTGCCTGCTGGACGTTGGCATTCCAATTCCACACATATGGCACAACCAGATTCTTATTCACTCCAAGGATTGGACAAGGCTGGTCATATGAGCAACTCAGCACGTTTGGATTAAGATTGCCAAAGACCGGTCCGCCAGATTGCCAATTGCTACTAACAGTGTCACCGCTGAGTTGGAAGAAGCTCGCATTGATTGTGCCGCCGCCCGGTGTTACTCCGGCAGCGCCAGTCGGAATCACAGAAAGTCCTTCTGCCTCTGCGCCGTTCTGTCCGATGAAGATCGAAATGTGTGGCACTTCGTAAATCATGCCGCCTCCGACCCGAACCACGGTGCGTCCGGCGCCAGCGACGTCATAAATGAAGGCGAGTCTTGGCCCGACGTTGTTCCAGTCTGTCTTGTACGGCTCGTCGATCTGCTTCCCCACCTGTACTAGGCCGAGCGTTGGATCGAAGTTGCCGAGCAGGTTGTGTTGCTCCTTGATTGGAAAACTCACATCGTAGCGAAGGCCGTAGCTAACGATCAGATTCTTTGTGGCTCGCCAACTATCCTGCATAAACAAGCCGAAGGTTTTCTGCGAAACATTTCGCCTGCTGTTACCGACCCAAGCGTAGCCGCGGGATGGATTTCCAGTGACGAAATCATCAAGGCTGTCGAAGCGCAATTCCCCCGGACCGTAATCGTTACGCGTATTGTCCGTACTGCCAGTGCGAAATTCTCCGCCAAACCGGAAGTTATGCGAGCCCTTGAGATACGAAGCGCTGTCCGCAATGATGTAAGTTTGGTTGGGAGTCGTGAGCAGCGGATAATCTACATTCCCGCCCAACGTATGTGACATGAAGCCGGAAATTCGAACCTCGGGCATACCAAAGTTCAGCGGATCGGCGACACCAGTATTTAGGCCGTATTCGGTTGGATTAACGCTGTGATCTCCCTGAAATAGCTGCTGCCACAAGCGGTTATAGCCGAAGTGCAATTGATTATTGAACCGCGCATTGGCGGAAAAGTTCCAAGATCCGCCTATTAACTGGGCTCGCGTGTCTGCGTGCGAGAGCCAGATAGGCTGCGCAACATTTACGTCTTCTTCGATTTGGTTGCTGTCACCTATGAAGTAGGTAGCGTTGAAGCTATGGCGTTCGGTTGCATGGAAATCCAGTTTGACGATGCCGTTGTCTTCACGGTTCTGGTTGTTGTAGTCCGTGTTGATGGCAGCGATGTCGTTCGGGTCAGCAGTCCCGCCGGGATTTGTTAGAAACAAGGTCTGGCCATTCTTGTTGTAGTTCACTAGATTCATGCTCATCGGATTGCAATTGCCTGCGATCTGGCAGGCTTGCACGGCGCTTGCAAGGCTATCCTCGGTATCCAGTGAGCCATCTGGATTGGTAAGAATTGAAGTAACCGGCGTGTCGACTGAAACGGGATTGCCTACGATATCGCGGACGCCCTCGTAGTTCGCAAAGACGAATAATTTGTTTTTAAAGATCGGCCCTCCACCAGATGCACCGAACTGGTGCAGCCGCAGTGCAGAAAGCGGGGTACCGATTGGGTTGAAGTAGTTCCGGGCGTCGAGCGCATTGTTGCGGTGAAAGTAATAAGCAGAACCGTGGAATTGGTTGGTCCCGGATTTAATTCCTATGTTCACGATTGCACCCGGCTTGTAGCCGTAATCTGCCTCGGGGCTTGATTGGACGTTGAACTCCTGAATCGCATCGATCGGTAAATGTGTCGCAGGTGTTCCGGTCACGCCCGGCTCATTCAAAACTGTATCGCCGTAATAGGCATCATTGTCATCGATGCCATCGACGATGAAGTTATTGTCGGTGGCGCGGTTCCCGTTGGCGGTAATCGACAGCAAGCCTCCACCGGGCTCCCGTTGAATTCCTGGCTGTAAAGTCACGAGATTCTGAAAGTCTCTCCCCTGCAACGGAAGCTCATTCACGGCATCGTTCGAGAATGTGCTACCCAGTACATCATTCGTCGTATTAATGACCGGAGCTTCGTCGGAAATAGTGACTGTAATGTCTACCGGCCCAGGATGGAGGGCGGCGTCGACTCGGATGTCGCGAGCAACCTCAAGTTGCAAGCCGATGCGCTGAAATTTCTGAAATCCTGCAGCCTCGACCATAACTGTGTACGGTCCAGGCTCGAGATTGGGTGCTACGAATTCGCCGGAAGTGGTCGTTGTTAGGGTTCGAGTGGCTCCTGTGGCGACGTCGATGATCGTTACTTGCGCGCCAGGTAACACAGCTCCGGTTGGGTCAGTGACCAAACCAAGAATTCTTCCCTGATATGTTTGCGCGGAAAGAGACCCAACTAGGCAAACGGTGAGCAGGCACAGATAAGCCACGTTCTTTCTCACGAAACAGCCCTCCTACGGAAAAGAAAAACAAAAATCTAGGAGAGTGTATTTGTCGACTGAGCTTCCGCCAAGGGTTTTGTTATGAATTGCAACAATTCGCGATCTGCGTTCTGATCAGGCGCCTATACTTAGTTTTCCAACAGTTGCGGACTGGCTAATAAATCGCACCGTTTCGCTGTGTGGAAATAATAGTTCCAGCGCTTACGCGCAACTGATAATCCTCCGAATCACCCTGCAATTGACGCACATCGAACTTTCCACCTGTTGCGACCTTCTTCACTGAGATGGGCAGAGTAGACAGCGGTATTCCTTCCTTCAAGACAGTAGCTTTGGCGTCAGACGCGAGAAAATAGACGGCTCCGCGCCCTACTACGATGCCTTTTCCATCCGGCTCCATCAGCAGAGCAGTCTGTTCATCGACACCAATCCCTTTTACCGATCCAAGCGAGGTTGAGTCTAGGACGCGTGCCATAAATACGAGCAGGCGGCCCATGCGATCGCGCGTATCGAAATGGGTGTCGGTGATCGTGTCTTGCAATACTGGATTGTCTAAAAAACCGCGGGTCACCACAATCTGGTGATGAAATGGGTTACTGAGGGCAACTTTGGAACTCAAGTCTGGCCCTTCGGGTGGATCGTTCTGTGCGGAATAAATGTATTCACCTTGCACAGCAAGTCCTGCGCTCGTCCCTCCAATGGAGATACCCTTTTTGATCGCATTGTCCAACGATTGCTGCACAGGCGTTCCGCGCCAGAAATTAATGTAGTTGGCTTGATCGCCTCCCGAAATAAAAATCACCTCGGCCTTGGCAATTGTGTCTGCCACAAATGGATCCGCTGCCGCAGCCTTGTTTGGAATGATAAGAGTGGCAACCGAATTCAAATGACAGAGGTTTTGTATGTATTTGTTATAAGCATCGGTGCCCGTCGCTCGTATAACCAGAAAGTCTCCCGAGCCTGATCGCTTGCACATCCAGAGAAATGCGGAGTCCAGATCCTTTCCCCCACCAATGAGCGCAAAGCCAGGTTCGGTCTTACGACTCACGTCAGCAGGATTGCCGACTCGAAAATAGCGATAAGCACTGAAAGTCTGAGCATTGCTTGCAAGCGCAAACCCGTTGAGAATCAATGCACAGATAAGAATCGGGTGGATGCGGAAGTCCGCTGGTTTCATGATTTGCGATTCTACCCGCCGGCCGCCTTAAGGTCATTCAGTAAAGCTCAGTATGTCTTCAATGGAATTTTTTGTGTCCGGAAATGTCTTAGTAATTTGGAGGTACTGATTCGACATTTCACAATGGCGTGTTCTCCTTTTATTCGCTATCATGACTTTTATGTTTCACGAACCATCCAACCCAATGGCCGAAGTTCGGGCAATCGCTTCTCATCGCTACTTGTCTCATCGGTCATACGGACAACGAAACGGCCACCACTGTCTGACAAAAGGACTGCCGACCCTAAATTGGATCGCGAGATCGACTGTGCCGTTCTTCTGGCATGCCTCGCCTTGTCCGCACTTCTTTCGACCAGCGAAAGCATCTTTCCTCAAAAGCGCGAGGCCTGGTATCAACCGAGCGGAGAGGATGTGGCGAAGTGAATGGCCTACTTAAATGATCAGATCGAAGACTTTCCATCCCCAATATCTCTAAGACGAGAGCTCAGCTGTCGTGCTCTGGCCCTCGCGGCTTCAGAAAAACATCTCCATGAAGTCTTGGACGGTGAAATACCCAGCATCATCTTTGGTAGAGACGAGACGGGATGCCACGGGAATTTTTACACCGCTTCGTACGAAAGAATTTGCTCGGAGCCTCTTTGGGCTCGCCGGTTGGAAAAAGTCCATACTGCCTCTAGGAAATCGAAATGCCGGGCAAACTGGCGATGGATGGAACTGGATTGCGCGAATAGTTCGGACGCATTGCTGATGAATATTTTTTGCTATCCCGAAACACTTCGGGACGGTCGGGTCGCCCACTTGCTGGGCGTTGAAATAGATGCCATGCCGGAGTTTGGATTTAAGCCGCGCACACCGCTTCATGCGGGAAGGCGGGACAGCACAGAGATTGATATGAAGATCGGTAACTTACTTCTCGAGGCAAAGCTGACAGAGAGCGATTTTCAACGGGCAAAGCCGCGCATGATCGATCGCTATCGTGATCTGGAAGAGATATTTCACAGAGATGAGCTACATGTATCAAAAGACAGATACGGCAGTTATCAACTAATTCGTGGCACACTGGCTGCATATGCGACGAACAGCTCATTTTGCGTGCTTTGCGATGCCCGTCGTCCTGATTTGAAGGAAAGGTGGTATGCCGTCATGAGAGCTGTGCGCTGCGCTGATCTTCGTTGCCGGCTGAAGATTCTGACATGGCAGGAACTCGCTTCGGTTCTGCCAGCCGGGTTGCAGGCCTTTCTTGATGTGAAATACGGAATAACCCCATGGCGGACCTTTCGCTTTCAGGGGTGCTTACTGTCGCATTGACGATTGGCCGGATTCGATCGATGGGCGGTCGTGCTTCGTCGCCGGGCTCGATCCATTTCTCATAGTCCTGGCGCTTGACGATGACTGGCATCCGGTCATCATCGGTCTTTTCTGCAAGCAACTTATTTGGTTCAGTCGTGATAGTCGCGGAGGTGGCCATCTCGGATCCGCGATTTGGTGAACGCCAGTGCCGTTACACGCCCGCAAGCGCAAACGGTTCCTCATCCTTCATGGCGAATATCCAATGCAGCTTTGTTTTGGCATCGACTTTGCCCTGAAGTCGCCAATTAACAGGAAACCTTCCGTATAGCCACTCATCCACTCACCGCGGCTCTATGGGGGTAGCGTTCGATCACCTCGCAGATGGAGGGGCCCAGGTTTCCGTTACAATGGGGGCAGATCGCGAACTCTCAAGTTCAAAGGGTCGAGTGTTCGGTTTTGGGTCAGGTGCTGTTGTAACGTTTTAGTTCACTTCTACCAACATTCGGGCACCGATGCCAGGTCGCACAGATTTTCATGCCCTGTTATTTCAACGAGTTCTACGCTTAGGTGTTTGGCGAGGTAAATTCCCACTGCAGCTGACATGCAGCTGAACTGATGGGTGTATTCGAAAGACAGTGCTGCATGATAGATTCCCCGGAACAGGCGCCGGAGACCCTTCATTACATGAGGAGGATTTCATGTTCCGGCTTCATCAGGGGATGGCGTCACATGCAACCTCGACTGTTGGTCCAAGTTCTCTTGCAGCGATCCCTACTGCTGATTCTCTGCATTGTGCTGAATAGCTGCCAATCGCATAAAGCCGATTCCGGACCTTCGATCGAGTTCACCCATATTCCGCCGGCGGCGCAGGGTGGACGAGAAAGAGTCGACACGATCTCTGGTCGGGTAAGAAACACTCGACCAAAGCAGCAGATTGTTATTTATGCGCACAGCGGGACGTGGTGGGTGCAGCCCTGGCCTGAACATCCCTTTGTTCCCATCAATGCAGACTCGACGTGGAGCACGGAAACTCATCTGGGATTTGAGTATGCCGTGTTATTGGTGGAGCCGGATTATCATCCGCTGCCCGAGTTGGGTGTAGCTCCGACCCAAGGCGGCTCCGTTGCTCTCGTGACGATTGTGAAGGGCGTTGGAACGCCGCAATTTGCCCCGACCGGATCGCTGAAATTCAGCGGCTATGATTGGGGTGTTCGCATGATTGAAAGTGACAAGGGAGGCACGGACAACCTCTACGATCCTGAAAATGCATGGACCGATGCGAGCGGGGCGCTCCACATGCAGATCAAGAAGAAATCGGGGAGGTGGTCGTGTGCGGAAATATTCTTAAATCGCAGTCTCGGGTACGGCACGTATTCAGTAACTGTGCGTGATACTTCTCACTTAGAACCCGCCGCGGCCTTCAGTATGTTTACCTTCGACGACCCGGCCAGCGAGCAGCACTTTCGCGAGATGGACGTAGAGGTCAATGGCTGGGGTAGCGCTGCGAATAAGAACAATGCACGATACATAATTCAACCGTTCTACATTCCTGGAAATCTATTCCTTTTTGCGGCGCCTTCAGGCACCTTGACGTATGTCCTGCACTGGGAATCTGGACATGCAACTTTCAAGACCTTTCGTGGAAGATCTGCTGGTGCCGGAGCGCAACTCGTTTCTCAACATGAGTTCACGTCTGGCATCCCGGTAGCGGGTAAGGCAATGCTCCGTCTGATCTTTTACGTCGTTGCGAGCTACAAAAATCCTATGCAGAAGCCAAGCGAGGTTGTGGTTGAGAAGTTTGAATACCTTCCGTGAGGACGATCTTGGACGGCGCTGGCTACTCAGGTGTGCCATTGCCGGACTCGCGGTTCTCTGGTTCGCTGCTTCGGCGTTTGCGCTCGATCCCACCCGGACCGTGTCGCAATATCTCCACGACTCGTGGGGAACTGAGAGAGGTTTGCCGGGCGGATCTATAACGGCCATCGCACAGACTTCCGATGGCTATCTCTGGATCGGGACAGATAAAGGCCTTGTTCGTTTCGACGGTTTGAATTTTCACCAGTTCGAGCGGGCCCACCCTAATCCAATCCAGATTGGTCCTGTGCGAACACTCGTGGTTGACGCAAGCGATAACCTCTGGATCCTGCTGCAAAACACCCAGGTCTTTCGTTACCAGAATGGAGGCTTCGAGCTTATCCGCGGCGAGGCTGAGAACGGCACAACGGCAATGGCACAGGGGACGTCGGGTGCGGTTTTGCTCTCATCATTAGCTGAGGGAACTGTCACATACAGTGACAACCGATTTCGAACCCTGTCGTCCGCAACTCTTCTCGCCGACGCTGCAAGAGTCGCGAACGGCGAAGCTCCTGACCAGCGAGCAACCCCCTTCAGTTGGTTTGATCGTCTGGCGGCGCCCACCTCGGTGGTGATCTCCATGGCGCAGACTGCCGATGGAAAGATTTGGCTTGGCACGGAGCGCCGAGGGCTCTTCTATCTCAAGGAAGGCCGCGTTTCGAGCGCCTTGAATGGGCGAGTTGATACGAACATTCACTGCCTTCTTCCTCTTCAAAACTCGGAAATGTGGGTCGGAACGGAGAAGGGTGTGCTGCGCTGGAATGGAACAGAGCTTACTTCGGCAGGTGTACCGTCATCTCTTCGCAATTTCGACGTACTTTCCATTCTTCGCGACCGGGACTCGAACATCTGGGTTGGCACGAGTCGCGGACTGTTCCGGTACAACGCGAATGGGGTTTCTTTACTGAATGCTTACGAAACCACTGGACCGGTAGCTGCGCTCTTCGAAGATCGGGAGGGAAGCATATGGATCGGTAGCGCGCGTGGCCTCGAGCGATTACGAGACAGTGCCTTCGTTACGTACTCTCTTCCCAATTTGAAATCGCAGAGCATGGGACCATTGCACGTTGATTCCGGCGGCCGCACCTGGGTTGCGCCCATTCAGGGTGGTTTGCGATGGCTAAAGGAAGGAAAAAGTGGGGTTGTCAATGCCGATGGGATCGCCAACGATGTCGTCTACTCCATTACCGGAACCGGCAAGGATGATGTCTGGGTGGGACGACAACAGGGTGGACTTACCCATCTGCGCTACTCCGGCAATTCGGTTACAACCAAGACCTACACGCAGGCAGACGGCCTCGCACAAAACAGGGTGTACGCGGTTTATCGGAGTCGTGATGGTACCGTCTGGTCCGGGACACTCAATCGTGGTGTAAGTGAGCTAAAGAACGGCCATTTCACAAATTACACGACTACAGACGGGTTAACAGCGAACACAATCTCGTCGATTGCCGAGGGCCCTGACGGAACAATGTGGTTCGGGACCCCGCAGGGCGTCAGTGCCATGTCCCTTAAGAGGTGGCGAACCTATACCGGCAAAGACGGATTACCCTCCGAGGATGTCAACTGCCTCCTGCAGGATTCAACGAGAATCCTGTGGATAGGAACGGCCGAAGGTCTCGCTTACATCAGTGATGGGCATGTGCATGTACCCCGCGAAGTACCAGAGTCCCTGCAAGCACCAATACTCGGCATTGAAGAAGACAAGAACGGCTGGTTGTGGATCGCGACCTCCGATCATGTTTTGCGCGTTCCACGCGACAAACTGCTAAGTGGTCTTGTGAAAGCAGTCGATGTTCGCGAGTATGACGAGGCCGATGGTCTCGAGAGCACTGAAGGAGTGAAGCGGAGCCGATCAGTGGTCTCGGATTCGGCGGGCAGGATCTGGTTTTCACTCAGCAGCGGCTTGTCGGTTGTTAATCCATCCCGGATCAATGACAATTCAGTTCCCGCGCTGCCTCACATCGAGGCGATCACCGCCGATAACAACACCGCGAACCTCGCCGCCTTCGTTCAAATTCCTCCATCTCCCAGGCGAATCACATTTGAGTACACGGGCCTGAGCCTCGCGGTGCCCGAGCGGGTTCGCTTTCGATATTTTCTCGAAGGTTTCGACAGTAGCTGGAGCCAGCCGGTTGCAGCGCGAGAAGCCGTTTACACGAACCTTGGGCCAGGCTCCTATCGATTCCGGCTAGTCGCCAGCAACAGCGCGGGGCTGTGGAACGGGCCAGAAACTGCGATCGCTTTGAACGTCGCCCCAGCCTACTATCAAACTTACTGGTTCCTCTTGTCGTGCATCGCTGCGTTTCTGGCACTCCTTTGGGGGCTGCATCAACTCCGAGTGCAACGATTGTGGCGGGAGGAAAGAAAACTTCGCGAAGCCATTGAGACCATTCCGGCGATGGCGTTGATCCTTGGACCCGACGGGGCCGTTCAATTTCGGAATCGACGCTGGGTTGAATATACTGGCCTGTCGCATTTGGGAAACGCGGAGCGATTCGAGAAAACTGCTGTTCATCCCGAAGATATGGATCGAGTTATGCGACGATGGAGCGCGAGCTTGGCCAGTGGCGAGCCATACGAGGAGGAGATGCGCCTCCGCAGCTCCGGCGGGGAGTATCGGTGGTTTTTGTGCCGCGCCGTGCCGCTGCGGGACAAGCGAGGAAAGGTCGTGAAATGGTATGGTGCGGCGACCGATATTCAAGATCGCAAGCGTGCGGAAGAGCTACAGGCAGAACTTGCGCACACCAATCGGGTCAGCACGATGGGAGAACTGGTCGCCTCGATCTCGCACGAGCTCGCACAGCCCATCCAGGTCACAACCGCTAATGCCAAGGCATCTTTGCGATGGCTTCAGCACGACCCGCCCGAGCTGACGGAAGTTCGCAAAGGGACGGAAAGAATCGTCGAAGCGGGCACCCTTGCGTCGGAAATCATCAACCGTCTGCGATCGTTGTACAAGAAGTCTTCTCCCAAACGAGAGTTGGTCGCGATGAATGAGGTCATCGGGGAAATGGTTCTGCTGTTGCGGGGCGAAGCCAACGAGTATGCCGTTTCGATTCGTACGGACCTGGCCGCCGATCTTCCCAAAATCACGGCGGACCGGGTGCAACTGCAGCAGGTACTGATGAACCTCATGCTCAATGGTATCGAGGCGATGAAGGAGACCGGCGGAGCGCTTACGGTGAAGTCGAAATCGGATGCGGACGGCCAGATCCAAATTTCTATTGATGATACGGGGCCCGGGCTGCCCGTAGGCAAGGTCGACCAGATATTCGACGCATTCTTTACGACGAAGCCGCAAGGCAGCGGCATGGGCCTGGCAATCAGTAAGTCGATCATCGAATCGCAAGGCGGCCGGATCTGGGCCAACGGCGACGGCGGGGGTGGAGCGACGTTCCTCTTCACCTTGCCAGCGGCTCCCGCGGAAACGAACCCTCCCGTGGATGCCGCGTGAATTGGCATTCAGCAGAGTGGATACGCGTGCGAAGTCGGCGTCATTTTATGCATAATCGCCGAAGCGCTCATCGAGCCGTCAGGTGTGAAAATTCTGGTTCTGGTCGAATTACCGGCTACTCGGCAATTACTGGTTGATCAACATTTCCGCACGCCTCCGGCGTGGATGATGCTGCGCATTCTCTCGAACTGCCGGTGGCAGCATTCCAGTGCCCCAGATGGCAGCATAGTGTTGCACTGGGTGGCAGAATTGATTCCATTCAGCACTCCAAAGTGGCAACTGATGGATGAACGGCTCGTGCGATCGGCAACTCACGCTGATGGTCGTGCTCTCTTTCATCTTTCTGCAGATACACGCCTTGATCAAATAGGCAAGCGCTACCAGCCTGAATACCCGAAGGCTTTATTCGCTCCTATTTCCATGCGATAAACCGGATTATCATGCCGTGTTTGCGAGTGAGATTCGAAAGCGATCATTGACTGCTTCTTTGAACTTCTGCCGGCATCCGATGTATCGTTCCGTCGTTTGCACGGACGCGTGACCGAGAAGAAACTGAATTTGTTCGAGTTCACCTCCTGCGCCAAGACACAAGCGGGCGCATGTACGACGAAGATCATGCGGCGCGAGATGGTCAATGCCGATCCGCTTGGCATACTGCTGTCCAGAGCAGCAGACAACGAAAGAGATTCGAGGAATGAGCGATATCGCAACACGACTACGCGGTTGAATCCAAGTCGCGGCTCAGAGCAATACCAGGCGATGAACTGTCGATGGCATTATTGTAGGCACGGCGAGAATGCAAAGAGACGAGCGTACCGAGCGCGGCCGCCTTGGCATGCTCCAGTTCAGGGATTGTAAGGATCGGAGACGGACTGGGGGATTTCAGTGGCGGTTTTGTTACTGGCATAAAAAGTGGCTCCTTCGACCGTCTCCGATTTTGGGTGCACCCAGATTCCGGCTCGGAAGCCGAAAGGCTTGCTTTTTCGATGACGGAATCCATTATCGCGAGCATCGCGCACCGATGTCGCAGGACCCCAACTTCTGGCCGCCTGGAACTCGGCAGTTGAATTCCAGATTCCTGGTAAACCTGGAGCTGACTGTGGCGTGGTGTTCTCATTTCTTGATAAGGCATACTTCGCATAAGAGTGGACGGCTACATGGATTTGGTAATGCGTCCACATAGCATGCTTCAGACTCTCCGTCGTCGAATGATTAGCGGCGTGGATCGCGATTCCTGACCGGGTAGTCCAACTCGCTGCGACGAACAATTGTTACCATACGGCACCGTATTGACACTGACCGACCTTGGTTCTTACCAGACGGAGGCGTATGGAGAGAGACCTCGAACGAGAAGAACTGGACCCAAGCCAATCACGCTGATTGCAGCGTATTTTGTGTGAGTATGTATTACTTTAGTAACTACTAGTAACCAACCGCGAGACAGTGCTTCAAAGCCATGAGACAGTGCTTAAATAGGTGAAGTGCAATTCGCGTAATGAACATCCTGTTTTTTCAGGTGGAGGAAATCTTCATGTCGTATCCCCCCCGCACCCATCTCCTTGTGTGCCTCCTCGCCGGTTTGTCTTGCACAAGCCTAGCAATTGGTCAGACAATCACAGGTCTTTCGCCCTCCAGTGTTCAAGCTGGGAGCGGCGGGTTCGTATTGACGGTTGGCGGATCCAATTTCAATTCTGAATCGAAGGTAGAACTTGTCACTTCCAGTGGAGTTCAGACGCTGCAGACGTACTTCATCAACGCCAACCTTCTCATGGCCGGAGTGTATTCAGGCGACGTCCTCAATCCAGGTACAGTGCAGGTAGAAGTCGCCAATTATTCGACGCAGAGCAATTCAGCCCCAAGCAATCTCTACGTGCTGGCGGCTGGTTCTGGCTCCGGCTCCGGTTCAGGTACTGGTTCAGGCACGGGCTCTGGTTCGGGATCGGGATCTGGTTCGGGTTCTGGCAGCGGCTCTGGTTCGGGCTCTGGCTCCGGTTCAGGCTCTGGCGGCTCTTCTGGTTGCTATATGTGCGCTCCCGGCTCGGGCTCCGGTTCAGGTTCGGGCACCGGCAGTGGCACGGGTTCCGGCTCTGGTTCCGGCTCCGGCTCCGGTTCTTCTGGCGGATCGACTACAAGTCCCGCTGGATCGGATTTGTTAGTGAAGGTCACGTCTCCCTCGTCCAGCCAGTCGGTGAACGGCGCGGTGACCATCGCAGCCACCGCGCAACAGACCAGCCAGACCGACGGCAGTGTCACATTTTGGGGTATCTTCGACTCGGGCAACATGTTGTGGTACGACAGAAATCCGGATACTTCCATCAACCTGAATTTGGCTCTATCTTCTGGCTCGCACAAACTTCAGGTTGAAGCCTATGACGATTCCAATACGTCCTCAACCGCCACCGTCCCCGTGGTTTCAACCTCGTCGGGTAAGACTGTCAATTGGAATGCCTGCATGTATACGACCGGAGGCCAGCAATATCAGGCGATGAAGATTTCATCCACCCAGCCGGTGACCGGAGTGTTGCAGTCGCAAATGTTCTGGAATTCGAACTGCGACCCAGTCCAATGGACCGACCAGCTCAATGACGTTGGTTCGACGACGACCTTAGGTGGCGGTAGCTTTGGCTATCTCTACTACTTCATTCACCGAGCCAATACACCCAACGTGTCCGCGGTCTGGACGATTGGCAATCAGACGTCAGGCTGCGTGAACTACAACACTGCCCCGGCCTGTAATTGAGAACGAAGGTAATCAGCGGGTGCGCCAGCTTCACCTTCTCAGCTGCCGCGGGTCATTTACTGAGGCCTTTCCGTTGTTTGGACTTGAGCTCAAAGACTACGACGCCTTGTTTGCCGAAAAACTTGGCTTACTCCTGCAACTGCGTCAGAACGCACGAATTCACTGGTCGGGTCGTTTCCGCGCTCCCCTCGATGGGCAGTCTGTTTATCAACGTCCTTCACAACCTGTTCTTCCGATCTGGTTGGGAGTGGGCGGCACGGCAGCGTCCTTCGCGCGCGCCGGCCAGCTAGGGCTTCCCTTGATGGTGGCGATCATTGGGGGACAACCTCACCGTTTTCGCCCTCTAATTGATCTTTATCGCCAAGAGGCCGAGAAGGCAGGACACCCGGCCGAATCCGTGCGCGTGGGTATCCACGCTCTCGGATATGTAGCAGACACGGACCAACAGGCAGCCGACGAGTTTTTCCCAGGTTACGCTCAGTCGTTCACGGAGATCGGGAGAGAGCGGGGCTGGCCTCCGGTGACTCGGAGGTATTTTGAAGCTGCCCGCGGTGATACAGGTGCGTTTTTGGTGAGCGACCCTGAGAGAGTGGTGGAGAAAATCCTCACTTACGATGACGTGCTAGGCGGAATCTCGCGATTGTCTTTTCAAATGAGTATTGCATCTTTACCACACCGCATGAGAATGCATGCCATCGAGCTTCTTGGAACTAAAGTGGCGCCTCTTGTAAAGAATGAAACCCGGAAGGAGGTCCCAGCGAACTGATATGAGACTCATACAGAGCATCTCCGGCAGTGGCTGGCTTGTATTGTTGGTGGCATGGAGCATCATGAGCCATTGCGGCTCCGCGTATGCCCAAACAGCTCCCACCCCAGCTGTCAGGCAAGAGCTGTTGAAAGTACGCCAAAGGATATGGGAAAGCTACTTCCGTAGCGACCAGACTCAGCTTCAGCAATCGATTGGGGGCGATTTTCTCACTATCAATCCAAACGAGGAGCATTGGCAGAATCGATATGAATTCCTCGCGGGAGCTGAAGCTTTTGCGCGTCACAACGGAAAGCTTGTGCGGCTTACTTTTCCCAGAACCGAGATCCAAGACTTCGGTGACGTAGCAGTGCTCTATTCGCTGGTGCAAATCACGATGGAAACGGATGGCAAACAGGAGTCCTTAGACTGCCGTTCAACCGAAGTATTTCAGAAGAGACAAGGGCGCTGGGTCAATACCGGAGCACACGTAGACTCCGGGCAATAGTCCGGTTGGTCGCTCGAAAAATGTCATGAACGCTATCGCTGGATCTAGATGTCCG